>JAKSVD010000134.1 GCA_024408305.1 Bacilli bacterium
GAGAGAGAGCCACGCAGAATCATCAGGTGGAGGAGGTGCGCCTCGAGCCGAGATTTTGAAATAGAAGAGGAACCTTTAGAAGCTATAGAGGATAATAAGTACCTCCTTGAGGAACTTAATCCAGAGAAGATAAAGGAAGAAAAGAGAAAAGGTTGGGAGGGAACATATGACGAAAACAAGTGCGATCAGCTTAATTAGCTTCCGTTCGATGATTCTTGATTGCTATAAGAAAATCGGACTTAATGAAAACGAATTGGTTGTCATCCTTATGATCGACCACCTTTTAGAACAGGGCAACACCCTCATTACCGGCGATGCCTTATCGATGAAGATGAAATTAAGCGCTGCGGAAATAGATACCATTCTAACAAGCTTGTTTGAAAGGAATCTTGTCACATACGAAGATACAGGAATGGGTCTCGTAACCTCAATTGAAAACATCAGAATCCAGGCATACGAAGAGCTTAAGAAATCTATCCATATGGAAGAGGAAGATGGCAAAGAAGATGAGTTTTTTGCGAGGAAAAAGAAGAATATTAGTCTATTCGAAGAGAAACTTGAAAGAGGTTTGTCTCCTTTAGAAGAGAGCACAATCGGCGATTGGATCAATGCCGACTTCTCAGATGAGGAGATCAAAGACGCTTTGTTCGATTGCTTACGGTCAAACTCTAAATCGATAAAAGCAGTTGATAGAGCACTCCGTAACAAAAGAAGAGAAGAAGACATCATCAAAGAAGGCGTTACCTCTGTTGATGAGATTTACGATGATGACATCGAGAAGACAATTGAAATAGCCAAGCAGCTTTGGAATATCGATGACAATAAATAAAGAACTAAGTGCCTTTCTACATGAAAGGTTTCCTAACGTTAAATGTGCCTTGGATTACAAGACCCCTTTTGGTTGTCTTGTTGCAATAGCCTTATCAGCCCAAACAACTGATAAATCTGTAAATAAAGTAACTCCTATCTTATTTAATAAATATAAAGATGCACACGAGCTGTCTTTAGCTAATCAAAGTGATGTAGAGGACATCATTAAACCTTTAGGCTTATATAAGAATAAGGCTAGGAATATCATCTCCTTAGCAAGAGATATCGACACTTTGTATAATGGAGAGATTCCACTGAATGTGGATGATCTCACAAAATTGAGCGGCGTTGGCACAAAGACTGCCGGAGTGTTCTTGCTTGAGATTGCTAATGTTCCCGCAATACCAGTAGATACGCATGTACATAGGGTCTCTGATAGGCTTGGCTACTCAAAGCCATCTATGGACGCTTATGATCTCCAGTTAAAACTCCAAAAGCAATTCCCGAAGGAGGAGTGGGGTTTTATGCATCATGCTCTAATCCATTTTGGAAGAGAGATATGTCATGCAAAAAATCCATGCTGCGAGGAATGCCCACTGCATGGATATTGTTCTTATTTCAAGAAGACTTCATCAATCAAGGGTAAATAATCGAATCTAGGTCTATAGGCCTCCTTAACTAGGTGGCCTTTTTCTTTAATTAGAGAAAATGGAATGGATTTGCGAGGTTTTTCCTCGTAAAAGTCGCATACAAATTCGGCATCGAGCATATAGACCTCACCAAGTGCATAGCAATTGATTAGGAAGAATGCGATTCCTCCGTGCTTTTTTACGTTCCTCAAATGCTCAATTTGCTGTGGAGCGATATTAGACAACGGGAATGATGTTTTGCTTTGTGTTGATTTTGCTTCGAAATCCACATAATGCCCTTTATACACTCCGTTATAGTCTGTTGTTGATTGGTGTTCGAAATAGGCATGCGTAATCTTTGCACCTTTGGTGTAATCAACTTTAACAATATTTATTGGTGTAGGTCGTTTATATATTAAGGCCAATCCCTTCTCTAAATAGTATGCGTTGGTGTCGTTAATGTCCGTTTCAAAGCCCATGCCTCTATTGGCTGCGCTTTCGATATGCTTCTTTTCCTTCTTTTCTTTAGGAGCTGGAGCGTTGACTTTTATTCCACCAGGATAATTGATCATTATTTGAGTGACTCCTTAATTGCCTCATCAAAGTCCTCAGGAGTGATGCTCTCTCCTGCAAATAGCTTGCTGATGACCATATTGATTGGTCTAGGCATATGATGGACGTGGGTAAGTGCCTTCTTGTATTCTTCCTGGACGATTTCAGGATTCTCAATGAATGCTTTATAGAGGAGTGCAGTGTTATATGCATCTGCAGCCGCGCTATGTTTGGTTCCTTCGAATTCCTGTTTAAAGACCTTGAGGTTATTGGATAAGGATAATGGATTGCCATTCTGATCCTGGATATATTGTCCAACGATCGCGGAGATATCAAAATTTTTCTTTTTTACATAGTGAGCTAGTTCGCTAAGTTCATCGTCTTTATGGCTGTTCTCAACCGACATGTTGATCATTCTTAAGTCATGTGTGCCAAATGTAACGAATTTGCATTTGTTCCAGTATTTACCAACATATCCCCTAAACTGCTTGAAGACTTCTGGGAATGGTCTTCCTTTTTCTTTAAGTAATTGTTCTGTGATGCCCGTTAATTCTGTAACAACATGGCCAATTCTATTCTTAGCTTTAACGTAACTAGAATAGCCCTTCATTATCTTCTTAACGGTGTAGTCTTTGTTCAAGATTACGAGATGAGCTCCGATTTCTATCATCTCATGGCTGAACTGTGTGCCCTCTAAATCGCTGAATACGAGGACTGTTTTATCTTTAAAAATCTTCTCTAATGCTTTCATACGTGAAAGATGATACCACTAAATTGACTTCTTTGCCTTTTATAAAGACAAAAAATAGAGATTAGTTGAACAATAATTATCTCTTCAATATAATTGAAGCAGTATGGAAAACGAGATCAAACTAACACCAGCCGAAATATTAAACAGAAAATTCACCAAAGACGTGAAGGGTTATAACCCAGACGAGGTAGACGAATTCCTCGATTGCGTCATGAGCGATTACATGGCTTTTCTTAGTTATGTCGAGAAATCCAAACAATATGCCGCTAGCCTTCTTGAGAAGAACAAAGCGCTTGAAGCTGAACTTGCATTAGGCAAATCAGAATCCGGTAAAGCCACTGAGAGAATCAGACAGCTTGAAGCGGAGAATGCCTCATGGAAAGAAAGACTCAGCCACATCAAGCCAGGTGATCATGTCACAGAGGAGAACATGGATCTCATTAACAAAGTTAATATCTATGAAGAATTCCTCCTCAGCAAAGGTGTTCCACCAGAAAGCGTTATTAGAGCAGCTAAGAAACAATAATCCGGCCCAGGCGACTGCTTCCATTAGGAAGAGGAAAGTCCATGCTCGCACAGTCTGCGATGACTGTAGTGATTGCGCTAGACCAATAAATAAGTCTAGGTACGCGGGAGCGCGTAACGGCGGACGATGGTCTCCAGTAGATCTGAATCCCTAAGGTGCCACAGAGACGAGACTGCTAGCGATGGCAGTATGAAACGAGGCAAACCCCACAAGCGAGAAACCCAAATTTGGTAGGGGCAGAGCAATCTGAGTTTAATTGTCGCCCTCGACAGAACATGGCTTACAGGGCCGGATACTCACAAAAAGAAAAAACATTATGAATATACCAACCAGAATCACAACAGCTAGAATCGTCGCCATTGTCCTGATGCTTATCGGGATGTTTGTGTCTGATTTTTTCATCCCTGAATTGTCCTTCCTTTATGTTTCATGTGGGTCATTCAACATCTACATCATCAATCTTGTTTGGTGCGGAATATTCATCATTGCTTCAATTACCGATTTCTTAGACGGCTATCTAGCCCGTAAATGGAATCAGGTAACGGATCTTGGCAAATTCCTCGACCCTATTGCGGATAAGCTTCTTGTTGACTGCACATTTATCTACCTATGCATCTCAAGGTTCCCAGGACAGCTTTGCGTTAACCTTTATCTCGTCATCATCCTTATCGCAAGAGACTTGATAATCGATGCATTAAGACAGGTTTCTGCTGCAAAAGGCAAGGTTTTAGCCGCAAATATGGCAGGAAAACTTAAAACCGTATTTGAAATGATCGCCATTCCTTTGGTCTTATTGAACGGATTCCCATTCGCATTCCTTGACCATTCTTGGCCAGCAGGACTTCATATCACAGACTTCATCGTCTATATAACAACCATTGCAAGCGTCGTATCAGGTGCTTTGTATATTTTCATGAATCTTCATGTTTTCAAGGAGGATAAATAATGAGTGAATCAAAGGCAGAGACAATAGTTAAGAACCTCAAGGAAAGAGGCTTAACAATCGGTTCAGTAGAATCATTAACAGCAGGCTTATTCGCCTCAACCATCGCCTCAATCCCTGGCGCTAGCGAAGTTCTTTCAGCCTCATATGTTACATATAAAGCAGAGCAGAAAGAGAAACTCTTAGGTATCTCTCACGATGAGATCATTAAATACGGAGTAGTCTCCCAGCATATCGCAAATGAAATGGCCATGAGAGGTAGAAAAAGATTAGGCGTTGATATCTGCGTTTCATTCACAGGAAATGCAGGACCAACATCTGAGCCTGGCTCCGCTCCTGTTGGAAGAGTCAACATGGCTGTTTCCACAAAATACGGCCTCGTTGAGATTCAGCAGGATTTCGAAGGATTAAGAAATGAAATCCGCTCAGCATGCGTCGAAATGATGTTAGACCAGTTAATTTCTATCCTTGGATAA
>JAKSVD010000135.1 GCA_024408305.1 Bacilli bacterium
GTCACCAATGAGAATTGCTCTTGCGATTTCCTCGTTAAGCATGATACGCATCTCGCCCTTAATCCAAGCGATGATATCAAAGTCGATAATATCGATGATGTCATCTCTATCGAACTTCTGCTTCTTATAAATTGTCTGTGGATCTGTCTGTCTCTTCAATAGAGTGAACACTTCCTCGACCTTCTTATTACCCTTGATGTAACCCTTTGCACGAGCTTCATCTTCTGTAATATCAGCAAACTGAGTCTTAATTCTTGCAAATGGTGTATGTTTAACACCGTTCATCACAACAGAAACCCAATCAGTATTTCTCTTAATCCACTCTGGTGTTCTGTTAAGCTCGTGATAATCTGGGAACAAGAAAGATGGATCGTTTACGCCATAATTCTGCTTATCTGTAGATCTTGTAATTCCAGCGGATTCATCTGAATGGGAAAGGCCCAAATCATCGCAATAAGCATTGTAAACTTCCTTCATAGATGTTGCATGTGAACTAACTGCAGAATTGATAATCGCCTTCATGTCTGAATGTGAAAGGTATGCACCATCGTTTTCAAATCCCTGCTCAAATACGTTACTATACATATCATTTTCTCCTTCTGTTTCTGAATGGCTCATTGCCATTTCGGTTTCTTCGTCTTCTTCGTACTCTTCTTCGGACTCATAATCTTCGTAGTCCTCGTCGTACTCATATTCGTCTTCATAATCTTCGTCGTACTCTTCTTCAGATTCCATAGCCTCGAGTTCGTCTTTCATTGTCTGGTCGTGCCAGTACAATACCGCTCTGACCTGCTCGTCAGTCAACGTATCGAGAATATCACCAACCGTGATCTGCTCCTCGTCCGCTGAGTACTCATCATTATGGCTCAATTTCATATCGCTGTCTCCTGTCATAATAATTGCTCCGTATGGGTCCGCATCTCGAATGTCATCGTAATCGAAAATATCTGAATGCGCGAGATTTACATCCATTATTCTAGCGCCTTCGTTTGCACCATGTAAAACCAGAGATACTTCTCTAATAAATCCATGTACAACATCTTTGGCATTTTCTTTCAATCTATTTGCATAGATAGAATAACAATCGATATCGCCATGTTTCACCATCTCCAAAGCGTGTTTTCCGTTCTCCGTATCATTACAATAAGAATAACCAAACACTCCTTCTGGAGATCTGTTTTCCAATATGGTGTAGCCAATTACGCAATCTGGTGAGTCATGCTTGTGCATCCAAACTAATGGTACTCTGGCACCATCCTGATGAGCAAACGCATCATTTCGAATGGTTCTACCGTCGGAGCACTCTATGTTATTTTTTGTAACCCATCCACAAAAGTCATAACCTTTTGGTGCCATTTTGAATTTTCTCCTTCCTACCTTAGATTTGGATCTCCATAATCTTGGTAATTGTACTCTTCGTCACCAGTATCTCTAGTAGAAGGAGGTGGCGGACCTTCTGTGTTTTCATTGAGATTTTTGTTGCTCAAAGCGTCTGCTCGTTCGTCTGCTACCGGCAAGTAACCAATCTTAACTCGAACTTCGTTCGAAGAAAGTATTGCATTTCTTGTCAGTTTATCAGCCATGTCAGCAAGCTGAGAAACATCTGCCAATGCTAGAGGATCTCTAAAGAAAGTAATAGAGTGGCCTTGAGTTTGAGCAGTTTTTGATATGAATTTTCGTATCATCTCGTCTACTATTGCTGATAGCAATGGCTTGATGGTTCGGTTGTAATAATTAGCCATTTCTTCCTGTTTGGCGACACCATTTATAACAGCCTCTGTCAAACCCAACTGACCATATAATGTGTTCTGAAGGTCTTTGACTTGTCCGCTTAAATTGTTCTCCAAGGATCTGTTTAGCTGAGTTATTCTTTCGGTTCCATCGATGTAAGCGATTCCATACTTAGATCCATTTAACTGTTCCTCAACGCTTCTACGTCTTTCATTAGCCTGTTCTCTTTTTTTATCAGAGTTCAAAGTATATGGCAACTGAATAATCATATCCAATTTTCCAGATGTGCTTTGTTCATCTGCATAGTCCAAAAGAGCTATTTTTCTAAGGAGTCTCTGTAAAGTTGAGTTCGGTTCATTCATTATTGAGTATAATGGATTCTGAACTAATGCAACTTGAGACTTACATAGAATCAAATCTTTTCTTTCACCAGCGTCTTCATCATATACATTTACTAAAACGTGGTATGGGAACCATTCCTTAACTATTCCGCTTCGCCAAGCGTATATAGTTCTTATGGCGCCAGTTTTTTGGTCTACATCTCTCTTTGTTGGCACTATCGCAACGTGCCCTTCATCAAGCATTGTAGATACTACATCTTGTATAAATGCTCGACCTGTTTGGTCGATATTAGCATCTATTTTTAGTCTGCGATTTAATTCGTCATTGACGATTCCCGTTAGCATTCCGGTATCATCTACTTTAGAATGACAAATATTGATGTCGGATACATCTACTGAAATTCTATTTATTATTGCCGGAACGATTGTTCGTTTGCTCGCAGATTTCATCCTAATTTTATCTGGCCTGTATGTATACGCAGGACCAAGATCTTTATAAGCTATTTCCTGGGATTCTTGTTTCCCAGTGAATACGCTCCACGATTTGCGGAGGCGTTCTCCTAATGATGCCATTAATTAGCCTCCTTCATATTCTTCTACGGTTTTTATGTTTTTGTAATAATTCGAGCCGTCATCATCTTTAAATTTATCATTTATAGCATCTCTGTCGGCGTCGGTCCCAACTATAAATAATAAATGCCTATCGTTTTTATTATAGATTGGCTTTCCTGTTACGCGGTCGATAACTCTTGAAAAAGCTATGTTTCTAAGATCAACGATCGTTATATCAGCGTTCCAATCAGCAATAATATACGAGATATATCCTGCATTATCCAATCTATCGATTTTTATAAATTTAAGACCAGAATAATCTGTAACCCCAATGTCCTTAAACATATGATCTATCCTAACACTTGGCAACATGAATTGCGCTTCTTCTGGGAAGAGAATTTTATGAGAATCTATTATTGTAGAATTCATAAAATAGTTCAATATGGTTGTCGATGAAAAATCAAACGCTCTAAGATCTAGCGGTTCCTGAGAATGAAATTCAGCACCCGCAAACATTGCATCTGCGTTGGATGGCGCTATAATACCTTTTGTCCTATCAGTTCCAAAATGTATGGATTCGAGATGCTTTGCTGTATAAAACATTTCCATCATATTAACGTTTATAAGCCCCCAAGTATTTAATTCTGTATCTGGTTTTTCGCCTACAATCATGTTGTGACTTATACCTTTGAACATAGAATTAGCATCTATCAATTTTTCAAACTTTATTGACTGATCAATTCTATCAATCTCTGAATATTCAAACATATGGGCTGCTTGTTCGACATTGGGAAGTTTTAACGGCTTGTCAAAAGACGAATATAACGCGTCTATTCTAGCCAGTGCAAACATACCCCACGTACTTATCGATTTATTTAAATCGTTAAACAAATATGCTAAATCCATCGGTTTTATTTTATTATAAAAACCGGTGTTAGTAAACATGTTAGCCATAGTTACTAGATTTTTAGGATTGAAACCGGTTAAATCTATTTCATCTGGATCATCTTGATTACTGTATTGCAAAAGGACTCTAATCGGTGCCCAGCTATCTATTGCTGAACCCATTTCAGAAATTTTGTATTTTTGCTTTGACCCGTTGGTGTTTCGTAAAGCCACTGCTATTTTTCGAACGCTTTCTTCGGTATATAATTTTCTGGCCATACGAATCACCTTCCAACAACAATAATTTTTAACAATTCTGGAGTTGAACTACTATTTCTAAGTGCTATCGCATCGGCTTCTGTTCCGACATAAATCGTACAGTTTGGATTCAGAGAACAGTCTATTAATCCGTTCAAGTTTGTCGCATTTGCCAAATTAAAGCCTCTTATATCGATCCTATCAATATCTCTAACATATAGAAACATTAATCTCATGTCCGGACGTTCCACCCTAAGCCATCTTAGAAAACTAAAATCTTTTAATCCAGCTCTAAAATTACAAAACATTGAATCGAATGATGTTCCATCTGGAAGCATAGCAGTCTCGTTTAGAAATGTTATCTGCTGAACGTATCCAGAAACACCTTCAAACATTCCTTTAAAATTGTTGCACATACTAAAATCGAACGTACTCAAATCTATATATGGCTTGCCAGTTATTGTAGATAGCTTAAACATTCCTTCAACGTTTCCAGGATATGTTTTTCCTTCTGTTCCAAATTCTGTTTGAGCTATGTGTTGTAAATCTGCTAAAATATAAGAGCAATCATACCCTTTTGGTAAGCCCCAATCTGCAAATTTTAAAACCACTGAATGCACTTCTGAAGATCTAAACATTTCTTTAAGATTCATTAATTTTGGTGCTTTAAAAATGTAATTAAAACCCGTAAGTGATGATTTATAAAACATTCGTTCTACGGTTTCATTTTCTGGCATGTAATAAATAGTATCACTCGTATCTTCTAAAGCAAATAGTTTATATGAAGAACTATTAAAAGACATGTCAAACATTCCTTCTGCGGTCTTTATCTTATTTTCTTTACAGAAAATTTGTCGGATTGACTGAGTCGTTATTTG
>JAKSVD010000136.1 GCA_024408305.1 Bacilli bacterium
TGGTGGAGTCGAGGGGAATCGAACCCCTGTCCGAAGGATCCCCAACGGTGGCGTCTACAGCTTAGACCTTACCTGATACACTAACGATACGGTAAGATCGGGAAATCGTTAGTGTTGCCTGTAGGTTTTTCGTCCCGTTTCCCCAGGCGAGGTTAGGGCTTATCGTCTTGATCTTAAGCCAGCCATCTGAATAGACGAGAAATCAGATGGTGACTTGCTCCCCCGCTAAAAATGCGGGCCCTACGTCGGGGCTAAATTAAGCGCGAGCGAAGGCTGCACGGTTTGCACCGAGCATCCAAGGTTTTACTGAATTGTTGTCAGTTATTGTTTTTTGGTTTTTAGGCTAACCACGCCGCTGCAGCCAAGGCCAGACAAATCCTCCGTCAAAACCGGAACGGCCCCACATGCTACCGAATCACTTCGGTGGGTCTATTATACGCCAATCAAGAGTCGAAAAAAGAAATAAATCGCTGCTTTTCGCGCCTTTGAGAAAATGTTTTGAAACATCCAACCCTCTTCCTATTGGAGATTCAGTCATCAAATTTATCATCACATTGGGAAGGCGATTATTGAACACAAAATCACGCGCATTACAAGGTAAAACGATTTGAAAACAACGCTCCAAACTTTTTTAAAATATGTTTTCTTTGTATAAAACATTCTTTTAGTGTATTGTTTCATTTGCTTGAAGCAAAAGTAGAGAAACCATTATGTCAAACAAAAAGAAGATAAAAGCAAAGAAAGCAAATACTAAAAAGACTTCTGCTTGGGGAAAAATCTGGGCAGGAGCAAAATATTTCCTTAAATCATTATTCAGCAACGATCAGTGCGTTGATGCTAGAACCAAGCCTTGGTACTATGCGGTTATCATCGCAGTTCTTGCTGTTATCGTTGCAGTCATTCCTCTAATGAGCAACACATTCTCAATTAAAGGGGGCGACTTCCTCAATGGAACAACATATGACTTAACAAGCCAGATTGTCGATTTCACAGCAGACATGAAGTCCAAAGGTGTTGAAATCAAGATTGAAAACGGAACCGCAAACGATCCAGCAGGTACATGGTTATCAAACTATGGTGACTGCTACAAGCATGTCGTTAAGAAAAACATCTCCTACGTCAAGGTTGATGAAGCTGGCGAAAACCCTGAAGTCGTTGTCGAAGAAGTCTCATATGTTGATTTCGCTGTCTACTATTTACCAGACACAGCTGATATCTCAAAAAGCGTAGAAACAATTCTCAAAGGAAAAAACCCTGTAATTGGTGAGGAAAAAGTAGCAGATCATTGGACAATCAATTCAATGTTCATTGGAAAAGATTGCTTCTATATGTATAAGAAATACATTCCAACAGGATCAGAAAAAGAAGGCTCAATTCCTGCATTCTCTTCCATGAGAGGATACAAATTTGACTGCAAAGGCATCAACGGAGAAGCCTCATATCTTCTCTCATCACTATATGGCGCAGACAATGAAGAAACACTAAATAATTGGTCTTCATATCTTAACCTTGCCTACTCATCAACACGTATTAAGACAGGCTGGGCCACAACAGGCTTAGGTCTTGGCATCTATGCAGCATTGACAATCATTCTTGGCGGTGTTGTCTGGATCATGACAAGAGGCAAGAACAACCCATTCAGAATCTATAAGTTCTGGGAATGCGAAAAGATTGCTTACTGGGCTTCATTCGCTCCAGCACTCCTTGCGCTCATCCTTGGCTTCTTCTTAAAGAATTATGCGCTCCTTCTCTTCATCCTCTTCTTCGGTTTACGAATCATGTGGATGTCTATGAAGTCATTAAAGCCATACCAGGCTTAAGGACATATCAAAAAAAGGCTTCACTTCACACACGTGAGGCCTTTTAAATTGATTTAGTCTCCGTAGTCAGAGCCTCTGCTCTTATCCTCCACGAATATGCATAAAGGATCAGAGATGTCGCTTATTTCCCTGTATATGTATCCTTCTTTATCAAGGAAAGGAGTTTCGTAATTTCCAGTGAATACGACATGCTCATTTTCTTCTACTACCTTATAGATAGCCTCAAGAATCTTTGGATAATCATCTTCTCTTTTATCTTTGAAACCGAGCATTCCATAATAGAATCCAGGCTCAACATAGAAAATATGCCCGTCTTTTGTCTTATATTTGTTGCATAGAGGATTCTCATCATCGAGAACTTCTTCAAATTGTTCGAATTCTGGGTATTTCATATCTGCCTCCTATTTATGATATGGTTCGTGATTAAGTATCTTGAAGCTTCTATAAATCTGCTCAAGCAAGATAATTCTAGTCATTTGATGGGTAAATGTCAGTCTAGATAATGATAATGACGCGTTCGCTCTTGCGCGTATGCTCTCGCTTAGGCCTAGAGAACCGCCGATAATAAACGTTACTGAAGCACCGCCAATTCGCATCATATTTTCCAGTTGTTTGGATAATTCAACGGAATCAGGTTCCTTTTTGTTTAAATCCAAGGTGCAGACATAATCGCTAGGCTTAAGTTTTGCGAGGATTTTTTCGGCTTCTTTATTCTTAATTCCTTCTTCAATTGCAGAGGATGCGCCATCTGGAGTAGGTAAATCAGGATATTCTTCTACTTCTATTTGAGAATAAGGTTTGATTCTTTTTAGATATTCTTTCTCCGCTTCTCTCCAATAAGCTTCTTTTAAAGAGCCAATGCAAATAATCTTTATCTTCATAAATCTCCCCCTTCTACCATTTCCCGTTGCTTAAGAGGGATTATATTGCAGCAAGGAAAATCACAGCCAAGCCTATCAAATGTCTTGCAATACGAGGCTAGAGCCTTCTCTTCGGTATTGCATTCCTCAGACAGGTGGGCGAGATATATCTTTTTCGTGTTAGGCCCAATCACTCCAGCAATATAGATTGAGGAGTCGGCATTTGATAGATGTCCATGATCAGAATGGATTCTATCTTTAAGAGCCTTTGGCCTATGAGATTTCTTAAGCATAACCAAATCATGATTAGATTCGATGATGTAGTAATCGCAATTCCTCATCAATTCCAGGTTTTTATCAGAAATTAGGCCTGTATCGGTCATGTAGAGGAGTTTCTCACACCCGGATGAAATAATGAACCCTATTGGGTTTGTCGCGTCGTGTGAGGTCTCTAATGGAGTTATCCTAAATGAACCGATTTCAAAATCCTCATATGGTATGAGGACACAGTCCACGTTAGGAAGATTGCCTAATGCTGTATAAGATGGGACCTTTTTAATTGTTGCTATGGTACCTACATGATCGCTGTGATCGTGAGTGATTAAAACGCCTTTGATATCCTGAACGCCTTTCCCAATCTTGTTGAGCCCTTCTTTAAGGCGCTTTAAAGGAAGCCCCATATCAACCTGAATCAGGGTATCTTCGTTATATATTAAAGTAGCGTTCCCTTTTGAACCGGAACCGATATTAATAAATCTGATCATTATTCGTCAAACTCACCGTGCTGTTTAGCAAAATCGTCTGTCGGGTTATCGAACAATGAATACGCCTTTGAGAAGAGAAGGGTGCATGGTCCGATCTGACCGTTTCTGTTTTTAGCAACATTGATTGTGACGGTAGAGATATCGTCTTTGTTGTTACCTTTATTCTTCTCAACTTCCTGCTGGAGGTTGTTTGCCATTGATCCTGGCTTTCCGTCTTGAGCATCGTCATGTCCGATCTGCTTATAATAGTCAGCACGATACATAAGCATAACGATATCTGCGTCCTGCTCAATGGAACCAGAATCCCTCAAGTTGGAGAGCATTGGCTTGTGGTTATCATTCTTCTCGACGTCACGGTTCAACTGAGCTAAGGCAATGACAGGAACGTTAAGTGTTCTTGCTAGTTCCTTAAGTGTTGCGGTCACCAAACCAATTTCCTTTGATGTTGAATCGAATTTCTGTTCCGTCTGGATAAGTCCTAAATAGTCAATAACGATAAGTGAAAGTGTTGGGCATTCATTCTTAAGCTTCCTTGCTTTAGCAACAAGTTCTCCTAATTTGATACGTGGGGTATCGTCGATGAAGAATTTGATTTCTTTCATGGCGTTTACGGCCGCACCAAGCTTAGCCTTTTCCCTGCTGTCCATGAAACCGGTGTTGATATGATCGTTTTCAACTTTGGATACGGCGGAAAGAATACGTCTCATAATGATGTCGCTAGACATTTCGCAAGAGAACAGGGCGACGGCATTATCATCCTGTCTTGCAGCGTTTAAGCATAAATTAAGCGCGAATGCAGTCTTGCCGACTGATGGACGAGCAGCAAGGATAATCAAATCACCCCTTTGCCAGCCATGGGTAAGTTTATTTAGCCTCTTATAACCTGTGTCGATTCCGGTTAGGTTCTTGTTTTCTCTTTTTGATTCTTCCTCAAGCTTCTTCTTAACTTCTTCGGAAATCATTCCTGCATGTTTGAAGTCAGAACCAGCACGTTTCATTGCAATTTCCGTGAGTTTTTGAGTTGAAGCACTGACAAAATCAATCATGTCAGAATAATTACCGTCAGAATAATCATCCTGAATCTGTTTGAGTGAGATAAGGAATGTCTTCAATGTGTGGGTATTTTTAACAAGGTCGATGTAATACTGGA
>JAKSVD010000137.1 GCA_024408305.1 Bacilli bacterium
AGATCCATCTATTTTATAAGCGAATGGATTAGTTGTTTCTTCAAGTGATATTTCGTGCTCGTCCCCGTATTTCCTTACTGTTTCAAGGTAACAATATATAAGTGGGCGGATGAAAGAGATTTTCTCTCCATTGATTTTGGCTATCGGTCTTAAGGTGGAGATTCTTCCTTCGTTAGTGAATGATCGATAAAGATGGTTGAGCGAATCCTCATGAATTGATGGCAGTGCGATCTTGCTGCATTTGAATTCCTTAGCCAGTTCAATCAATTTCTTTCTTTCTAGCTTGTTCCAGGCGGATTTGGTGGCTTCATTGCCTCTTGCTAGGATATTGTCCTTTATCTCCCTAGAATCGACTATTTTTAGATCCTTGATTATGGATTTTAATTTCTCTACGTTATTGGAGTCGTAACCATAATCGAGATATACAGGGACAAGGTTATATTCCTTCTTGCTGTAATACGTGTATGCGCATAAAGCATTAAATGTTGCAACTGAGGATAAAGAGGAATCAATATGCACTAAAATCCTCTCTCCATTTTTAATGAGGGAGAAATTGTTATCCGCTTTCTTTAGGTTTGATAATATTATGCGCATAGTATTCATAACGTAGAGATATTATAATATCTAACGATGTTAAACGGAATAATTCTCCTTGATAAGGAAGAGGGACTCACATCCCGCAAAATCGATAATAGGCTTCAGAGGCTATTTGGAACTAGAAAAGTCGGACATCTGGGAACCCTAGATCCATTTGCGACCGGCCTTTTGGTAATCGGGGTAAATAAGGGCACTAAAGCTCTGACGTTTATTGGAGATGAAAGAAAAACGTATATTGCTACCTTGGTATTAGGAAAGAAGACCAATACAGGGGATTTAACCGGAGAATTCGTTGAAGAAAGAGAAATTAAAGATTATTCCGATAACGAGATTGTTGAGGCGATGAACTCTTTCATTGGCAAATCTCAGCAGATTCCTCCAATGACATCGGCAATCAAGGTGAATGGACAAGCTTTATATAAATCCGCTCACAAGGGAATCGAGGTTGAAAGAAAGCCAAGAGACATTGAAGTGTTCTCAATCAACCTTATTAACCATATCGATAATCAGGTCGTGTTCGAGGTGTGTGTATCGCGTGGCACATATATCCGCGTTCTAGGAGAAGACATTGCCGTTAAGCTTGGAACGGTTGGATATCTATCAACATTAAGAAGAACCAAGGTGAATGATATCGATATCAAGGACGCTAAAAAACTTGATGATATCACCGAATCTGATCTTAAGAACCCGTGTAGCATGATTAAATTGCCTCATTATCAATTAAACGATGATGAATATTTAGACGCCACATGCGGAAGAAAGATGAAAATCAAGAGCGATGAATCTAATCTCTTATTAGAGAAGGATGGCGATGCTGTTGCAGTCTACAAGAAAAACGAATATGGTATGTACGAATCAGAGAGGGGGCTGTTCTAATGGCGGAATTAATCTATTTAGATAAAGAATACGTTAGAAGAGATGAGCAGGACCTTTCCCTAGTTTTAGGATACTTTGATGGTTTACATCTCGGACATCTTGCATTATTCGAAGAAGCTTTAAGGCTCAAGGAAGAAAAAGGTAATAAGACCGCTGTATTATTGTTTGATTCAAGTCCAGCTAAATTATTGAATAACGGCAAAACATTCAAGTGCTTAACATCATTAGGGGACAAGATCGGTTTGCTTGAGTCAATTCAGGTAGATGTGATTTATCTAGTCCACATTGATATGGATTTCTTATCTTTATCCAAAGATGAATTCCTTGACATGGTTGAATATTCAATCAGAGCAACTGATGTTGTTGTCGGGGAAGACTATACATTCGGAAAGAAAGCCGAAGGAAGAGTCGATTATCTAAAGGAAAGATATGGAGAAAACGCTCACATTGTTTCTCTATTAATGGACAATGGTTTGAAGATTTCTAGCCGCGACATCATAAAAGCGATCGAAGGCGGAAATATTACATTAGCTAATTCTTTGCTTGGAAGAGATTATTCTATTGTGGGAACGGTTGTTAAGGGACTTCAGAATGGAAGAACCATTGGGTTCCCGACCGCAAACTTATCTTTGTTAGACGATTATGCATTGCCTAAAGTTGGCGTCTATGGCGGATCCGTGATGCTAGAGAACGGAGATATATACCCATCTATCATAAATGTCGGGACAAATCCAACGGTCAAAGAGGATGTGCCAGTGCACGTAGAAGCATATTTAGATGGCTTCGAGGGTGATATCTACAATCAAAACGTGATGGTGTTCTTCAATTTCTTTATCCGTGAAGAAACAACATTTGATTCACTAGAAGATTTAAAGGCTCAATTATCAAAAGATATTAATCTTGTTCGCTAAATATTAATACCTAGTAAAAAAGGTAAAAACATAACATTTTAAACAAAAGAAAACCGCTGTCGACATTTGTCCAGCGGCTTTATTTTAGGCGTTTTCTTCAGCTAATCTTTCGGCTTTCTTGTGCGCGTCGAATTTCTTTCTATCTGCAGTGATTAAGATTCTCTTTCTCATGCGGATGTTGTTTGGAGTGATCTCGACGAGCTCATCTGAATTGATGTAATCAAGGCAGGCTTCAAGTGACATTCTTCTTGGAGCTTTTAAGATGATTGTCTGTTCCTTGGTTGATGAACGGATATTGTTCTTTGGCTTTTCTTCTGTGCAGTTTACAGCCATATCAACTGGATATCTATGTTCACCGACGATCATTCCCTCATAAGTGGTGACTGATGGGGTGATGAACATTGTTCCGTGAGCCTCAACTTTCTGGAGGGCGAATGATGTTGCTGTGCCGTTTGATGTAGCAACTAGAACGCCGATATTTCTTTCGGCAACAACGCCCTTGATCATTGGACGATATTCTTTGAAGGTGTGGTTGATCATGCCATAGCCCTTAGTCATTGTCATGAAGTTTGAGATAAATCCGATAAGTCCGCGTGATGGGATGACGTAGACTAAGCGGGTATTGATTCCATCATCATCCATAGTGACGAGTTCTGCATTACGTTCGCCTAAGATTGTCATCATATCACCGACGAATTCATTTGGTACGTTGATCTGCAAATCTTCGAATGGCTCGCATTTTCTGCCATCGATTTCTTTGATGATAACGGTTGGCTGTGAGACCTGTAATTCATAGCCTTCACGTCTCATGTTCTCGATGAGAACACCTAAATGCAATTCACCACGTCCTGCGACTAACCAAGCTTCTGTATTTGGGATTCTTGAGAATCTTAATGAAACGTCTCTTTGAGTCTCGTTATAGAGTCTTTCCTCGATAACTCTAGCGGTAACAAATTTTCCATCTTTTCCTCTTAATGGAGATGTGTTTGTTCCGAATTCCATCTGAAGAGTTGGCTCATCGACACGTAACGGTGGAAGTGGATCTGGGTGTCCAACCTCGCATACTGTATCGCTGACGCCCATATCAGGTAAGCCTGCAATTCCGCAGATATCACCTGCGTGAACTTCATTAACTTCGATTCTGTTTAAACCATGGAATGAATAGAGTTTCATGACCTTGAAATTCTTGCTTGTTCCATCTGGTTTAATATCTGTCAATGTATCACCTAATTTGATGCTGCCTTTTCTAACTGTGCCAATGCCAATTCTTCCGACGAAATCATTGTAGTCTAAAAGGGCTGATTGCCACTGGAATGGAGCTTCTGGCTCACAGACTGGCTCTGGTGTTTCCTTGAGAATTAAATCGAGTAAGCAATCCATGCCAGGAACCTGTGTTGCTGGATCTGGATTCATTGATGATGTGTTGTTAAGTGCAGAGACATAGCAGACTGGGAAGTCTAATAAATCTTCTGGTGCGCCGAGTTCGATGAGAAGTTCTAGAACTTCGTCAACTGCCTTTTGAACATCAGCATTTGGTCTATCAATTTTATTGATGACAACGATTGGTTTGATATGGTTTTCAAGAGCGTTTTTGAGAACGAATCTTGTCTGAGGCATTGTGCCTTCGTATGCGTCGACTAAAAGTAAGCAGCCGTCGACCATGTGCATGATACGTTCTACTTCACCGCCAAAGTCAGCGTGTCCTGGGGTATCGACGATGTTGATCTTATGATCTTTCCAAGAAAGAGCGGTGGTCTTAGCTAAGATTGTGATGCCTCTTTCGTGTTCCAATGCGTTTGAGTCCATCATTCTATCTCTGATGGCTTCGTTTTCTCTGAATGTGTTAGATGCAACTAGTAAGGAGTTGACTAATGTTGTTTTACCGTGGTCAACGTGTGCGATTATCGCGATGTTTCTCATGTTCATAGTTACTCTACCTCCGTAAAAATCCGTGTGTGAGTATACGCTTACGCATTTTTATGCGCAACAAAAAAGGGCCAAGGTTTTCCTTAGCCCCAAAAGAAAGCGCTATTTTAAGGTCTCAAAGAGGTTAAATGCTTCTTTGATTGCGTCATCCATATCGAAGTACTTGTAGTTTGCAAGTCTACCGA
>JAKSVD010000138.1 GCA_024408305.1 Bacilli bacterium
CTAGAGAAGATTTCCGTTTTTTTCTTTTATTTTTATAATTTAGTCATGAATAAATACGACAAGAAATCAGAAATATCATATACATTAGGAACAACACTCACCTTTGAGCTCCTCCTAAGAAAACCTGAAGTGGCAAACAGAATCTATATCTCTCCAAAGCAAAAGAGGGATGAAACATATCAAAAGCTTGTCTCTTTAGCGCGCTCGAACAATGTTAAAGTCATAGAAAATAATGAAAAGATTTTCTCTTTGGCTGATAAGGAAAACGTTATGGTCATTGGGGAATTCAATAAATTTTCTTCAGAATTAGATTCCGCCAAGAACCATATAGTTCTAGTGAATCCATCTAACATGGGCAATCTTGGAACGATAGTCAGAGCTTCAGCGGCATTCGACATCGGTGGTATCGCAATTATTAAGCCTGCGGCTGATATCTTTGATCCAAAAACAATCAGAAGCACAATGGGCGCAATCTTTTCAATGCCATTTAAGTACTACAACTCTTATGAGGATTATGCAAAAGAAAACAAGAACCACGCCTATCCATTCATGTTGAAAGCGACTAAGTACTTGCCTGAAATTAAATTCGAAAGCCCATCCGCTCTTGTGTTTGGTAATGAAGCTACAGGTCTCCCTGACGAATTCCTCGAAATAGGGACGCCGGTAAAAATTCCTCAAAGTTCAAAAGTCGACTCGTTAAATTTAGATAACGCAGTATCAATCGGACTTTACGAGTGGTCAAAACAACAATAAAAAAGGGGGTTGACCCCTCTTTTATTTTACGTTTCCTAATCTATGGGATAAGACAGCAAATGAAGAAGCAAGATTGACGTTTTCAACCACGACATTCAAAGGTGCATTGAGGTGGCCAGGAGCAAAGTTCCAAATTCCTTGGCACCCCGCTCTAATCACCATGTCGGCAACGTCCTGAGCGAAAGCAGCTGGAACACATATAATCGCAATCTTTGCATCGAATTTTGCAAACCTCTCTTCGAATTCGCCAATTGGGTAGATAGTCTTCCCACCAACAATTTGTCCAATTTTGCTAGGGTCTGAATCAAATGCAGCGACGATCTCTAAACCCATTTCAGCAAATTTAGTGTAATTCAATAAAGCTGCACCGAGATGACCGGCACCAATAAGAATAGCATTTGAACAGTCTCTATATCCTAAGAACGATTCGAGATTCTCGATGAGACGAGAGACATCTCTTCCTCTTTTAGGTCTTCCAGGTTCATCAGAAATCGCCTGTAAGTCTTTACGAATTTGTTCTTCGCTATAACCGAGTTCGTTAGCGATTTTTGGAGACGAGATTTCAACAACGCCTTTATCAAGAAGTTCTTTGAAGTATTTGAGATAGACAGGGTATCTTTGTAACTGATTTTTCGAAAATTTATTCATAAGTAATCCTCGGCGAATAAGTATATCGGTAAGAATTGGTTTTGTGAAGATATCAGTATTAAATACCGGTAAAAATTCTCAATTACTTATTTGCACTCGTATCCAGCATCAACAACAGCCTTAACTAATTCATCACGAGAGACGCCAGTTGCAATGACAGATGCATAATTCTCTTTTAGAGAAACCTTCACATCGCTGACTCCTGGAACGGATTCAAGAGCCTTGGTTACATGTTTGACACACATCTCGCACATCATTCCTTTAATTGATAATTCGATAGTTTCCATTGTTTTTTCTCCTTTATTTATATCGATAATTTTATTATTTTTCGGTTTCCAGAGGTTTAGTGTTAGCGCATTAAGAACAACAAACACGCTGGAAATAGACATTGCAGCAGAGCCGATCATCGGATTGATTTTGACTCCAGCCCAAGCAAAAGCGCCGGTTGCGATTATAACGCATATACAATTATAGAAGAACGCCCAGAATAATCCGAGTTTGATAGTTCTAATCGTGGATCTAGATAGCGAAATTGAATTAGCTATGTCCAATAGATCATTTTTTTGAAGAACGATGTCGGATGAATCTAGAGCAACATCTGAACCAGCCCCCAATGCAATTCCAACATCAGCACAGGCTAAAGCAATCGAATCATTGACTCCATCGCCAACCATTGCCACCGGAAGTCCCGTTTCGTTTTTTACTCTTTTAACAATATCCCCTTTGTCATTTGGAAGGACTTCAGGGATTACTTCATCTATTCCAGCTTCTAGAGCTATGGCCTTTGCTGTTGCCTCGTTATCGCCTGTAAGCATGATGACTTTAATACCCATCTTGGACAATAAGGATACGGCGTCTTTTGAAGATTTTTTTAACTTATCCTTGATTGCAAACATGCACTCCAAAGCACCATCGGCAGTGACAAACAAAACCGTTTTTCCTTCACTTGAAAATTTATCGAATTCATTGGCAACTTCATCAGGCAAATCGTTAACAAGAATCTTTTTGTTACCAATAAGATATTGAACGCCATTCACGCATGCTGACACACCTACGCCTTCTATATTTTTATAGTCACTTACCTCAATATCGTTGAAGTCTGGACAGTACTCAACAATAGCATTCGACAAAGGGTGCTCAGACATCTTTTCTATTGATCGAACAATTGGTAAACAGTTGCTTTTTGAAATAAAAACACAATCAGTAACTGATGGTTTTCCTTCGGTGAGCGTTCCTGTTTTATCTAACAAAACGACTCGAATTCCATGCGTTTTCTCAAGTATTTCTGCATTTTTAATTAGTATTCCTTCCTTAGCTCCTCTGCCGGAACCAACCATGATTGCAACAGGTGTTGCTAGTCCAAGAGCGCATGGGCAGGCAATAACTAGAACTGAAATACCATAATTGAATGAAGTGGCAAAATCTCTAGAAATAACCATCCAAACCAAGAATGTCAGAAGGGATATGCCAAAGACGATCGGGACGAAATATAACGAAACTTTATCTGCTAATTTTGAAATAGGTGCCTTAGAATTCGACGCCTCCTCGACAAGCTTGACTATCGAATTTATTGATGTGTCCTCCCCTACTTTGACAGCCTTAATTTTCAGAAAACCTGAAGTGACAATGGTGGAAGAATAAACGGAGGAAGAAACGTTCTTGAATGCAGGGGCTGATTCACCTGTAATTGTTGCCTCGTCAACAGAAGCGGATCCACCTATGACTTCTCCATCAACGGGAATGCGTTCTCCTTTTCTTACGACAACGGTGTCACCTATTTTTACATCATCAATTGAAACAAGAGATTCCACATCATCTCGAATAACAAATGCTTCTTGAGGGGCGAGTTCTATCAGATCTTTAATTGCCTCGGTTGTTTTCTTTTTCGAAAGAGATTCCAGGTATTTGCCGATTGCAACAAATACAAGGATCATGGCAGCTGATTCGAAGTATAGATTCATATGCAAGGTTTCGACTTGCGACCAGTTCGCACTACGAACACCAACAAAAACTTGTACGGTAATCACTATTCCATAAACAAAAGAAGCTAGTGAACCAACTGCAATTAATGAATTCATATTTGGCTTTAAATTGACGAGTTTCTTAAATCCATCAAAATAATAATCAACGAAATATATAGAGATAACAATAGAAGTAAGAATTAGCTGTATTAGACAAAACCATCTTGCATTTTGAAGGCTTACTTGAGGATCAATAAACGGAGGAATTGGAGCTCCAAACATATGGCCCATTGAAATATACATCAAAAGCAACAAAACAAAAATTGAAGAGCATAATTTCACCAATTTCACAGCGCTTTCATGGTCGCTTTTTATACTTTTTAAGGATGCAGAATACCCCGCTTTTTTAACAGCAAGCTCTATTTTTTTGACGTCTACAATCTTTTCGTCCCATTCAACATACATGGAATTCGTAAGGAGATTTACATTGCAAATCTTAACGCCCTTCAAACTCGAGACCGCTTTATCAACATGCGCTTGGCATGCCGCACAACTCATTCCATTGACATTAAACTTTGCTTCCATTATTGGAACCTCTTTACCATTTCCATTACTTCATCGAGGACCTCTTCGTTGCCGTTTTTCACATCTCTTGCAACACATGTATGCAAATGTCTTTGCAACAACTCATTTGCTATTGACTTTATCGATTTATCGATTGCGCAAAGTTGGATAATTATATCCCCGCAATAACGATCCTCTTCTATCATCTTCTTAATTCCATTCATTTGACCTGCAATACGCGAAATGCGGTTATTTAAATCCTTTTTGGTGTCTTCTGTTCTAAGTGTTTTCTTTTGTTCGCAACAACAATCCATAAATAATCCTCGCATTAGTTATATACCCCTCCCCCGTATATTACAAGGCTCTTTTTCGCCCTCAATGAACATTTGAGGCTTCTTCGATTGCCATAACACATTTTGATATTTATAATCAAAAAGCAAATTCAGGAGTTCAAAACATTTATGAATAAGAGAATAGTTCCTATCACCTTGCTCACCGGATATCTCGGAGCAGGAAAAACAACATTATTAAACCATGTCCTTAATAACC
>JAKSVD010000139.1 GCA_024408305.1 Bacilli bacterium
CTTGGGGATTACCTCTTCTCAAGCAGGCGTTTGAAATCAAATAAACACGAAAAATGCCCCTTTCCTGTTCACTTCAGGATCGGGGTTTTCATTTTAGAAACTTTTATCTAAATGTTAATTGCAAGTTTTTTGCCTTAAAACCTGCAGTTAAACTAGAAATGCGACAGATATCTTTTGAATGTTCAGTCTATTTTCATTTCCTTGTTGCATCCTAATCAATAATAAAACATTCCCAGATTCAAAGAGATGCGTCGAGTATGTTTCATCGTTTTAGAAAGCAGGTGCCATATGCCCCTTTTAGCTAGCTCCGCATCTTCAGGCCATATTTGTTACAATCCAGCTCTTCTAGTCGCTGCGATATTCAAGTCCTGGGGTTTTCCAAGACATAATCATCTATTCGCTAAAAGAATAAGAAAACCCCACTCGTTATGAATGGGGTGATCAAATTTTAAGAGATGATTACATCAACTTTCTGAACATCTCAACGACCTGAGCGTGGGATGCTTCTCTTGGGTTGCCTGGGTAGCAAGCATCTGCAAGAGCGTCCTTTGCAAGAGCGTCTAAGTCAGCTTCAGTGATTGCTTCGCACTTTGTTGGGATTCCAACATCGACTGATAACTGCTTAACTGCGTTGATTGCAGCTGCTCTATATTCATCCTCAGACATTGAATCAACATTAGCAACGCCCATGACTCTAGCGATGTCTCTATACTTTGTGCCTGAGACTGATGCGTTGAATTCCATTGCGATTGGAAGGAGCATAGCGCATGCAACACCGTGTGGGACATCATAGTATGCTGAGAGGGTGTGTGCCATAGCGTGGTCGATACCAAGTCCGACGTTTGAGAAGCCCATGCCAGCGATGTACTGGCCTAAAGCCATCTTCTCTCTTCCGTCTGGATCATTAGCAACTGCTGCTCTTAATGAGTTGCCGATGATTTCGATGGCCTTGATGTGGAACATGTCTGACATTTCCCATGCACCGCGTGTGATGTAGCCTTCGATTGCATGTGTTAATGCGTCCATGCCGGTTGATGCTGTTAAGCCTTTTGGCATTGATGACATCATATCTGGGTCAACAACAGCGACGATTGGCATATCATGTGGGTCAACGCAGACGAATTTTCTCTTCTTCTCGACGTCTGTGATGACATAGTTGATTGTGACTTCTGCTGCAGTTCCAGCAGTTGTTGCAACAGCGATGATTGGAAGTGTTGGGTTCTTTGTTGGAGCAACGCCTTCTAAGCTTCTGACATCAGCGAATTCTGGGTTTGTGATGATGATGCCGATAGCCTTAGCGGTATCCATGCTGGAACCACCGCCGATAGCGACGATGACATCAGCGTTAGCCTTCTTGCAAGCCTCAACTCCACCGAGAACGTTTTCGATTGTTGGGTTTGGCTTGATGTCTGAGTAGACAGAATAAGCAATTCCTGCAGCGTCTAATAAGTCTGTGACCTTTGAGCTGACTCCGAATTTGATGAGGGATGCGTCTGTGACGACTAAAACGTTTTTGAAGCCTCTATTCTGGATTTCTGGGACAATGTTTGCGATTGCACCGTGGCCATGGTAAGAAGTTTCGTTAAGCATGAAACGTGGCATTGTGTTATTTCTCCTTGTTTAGTTCTATATGAACCTTTGATGTTATTATATTGCAATTTGCACATATTGATAAATTAATACCGAGTTTTATAGAAAATGTGAAAAAAGTTCATTGTTTTGAGGACAAAATGGACAAACTGAACATGTAAATGAACAGAAAAGGGACGGTTACCCGCCCCCTAATCATTTAACAATTGGTTCTAATGCTTATAGAATGGGCATCTTTCGTGGATGCACTGAGCGTTTCTTGGAGAGAATTCGCAGATGATTGAAGATAGTTCTAATTCAACATCGTATTTCTCTTTGGCGTGCTCCACTGCAGCGCTCAATGAAATGAATGCGTTTCTCTTGCAGCATCTAGGACCGCTGATTTCCGACATCTTAGCAACAACGCTAGAGGTGAATGCCATATGATCTTTATAGTCTTCGTTATCGGATAATGGTCCAGTCTCGTCTAATATTGAGAATACCGCACCAAGGGATGTGACTGAGCCGCACACTCCCCAATATCCACACATGGCTCCAGGCATCTTGGATGCTCTATCCTTTAGCTTCTCTAATGCCACTTCAATATCAAAATCTAATCCACCGTTCCTTAAGGCAACCATGAATGAGGCTCCATCGAGGAAATGATGTTCTGGGCCATGCATATTGATAGCCTCGTTATGCATCGCGGACTTAGCGATGATGATCGGGTTCTTGGAATTGGACTTTAAAACAGTCTCTTTGATGATAAGACACTTATCAAGGAATGTTAGGTTCTGGTTCATAGGATGATTATATCAGCAAAAAGGCATTCGTTTAATATCCGTAATTGACATTCTAATGGAGAATGGACTAAATATCCCGGTATGAACAAGAAGACTCTTATTAGCGAAGCTTTATTACTTGTTGTTACCTCCATCTGGGGTATGGCGTTTATCTTCCAGGATATAGCCATGAAGTATCTAGAGCCGTTCTCATTCAACGTTGTGAGGTCTTTTGTTGGTTCATTGTTCCTCTTGATAGTCGCCCTAATTGTGGCCGCATTCCGCAAACACAAAGGAATTGCTAAGCCTAATAGAGGCAAGGATTTAATAATTGGCAGCGTTTTAATTGGCATAGCGACCGGAATAGCGATGGCTATGCAACAAATCGGAATTAAGCTCGAAGGGGCTGGTAAGTCCGGATTCATCACATCCCTATACATAATATTCGTGCCAATCCTTGGAATATTCCTCAAAAAGAAATGTCCTCCTGTTGTTATCATCGCGGTGATGCTCGCATTAACCGGAGTCTATCTCATCAATGTTTCAGATGGGGATTGGGGTTTCTCTTTTAGTGAGGGTACCTGGTACTTACTTGGTTGCTCATTTACCTACGCCATCCAGATTCTTTTGATTGACCACTACTCACCTAAATGTGATTCCATTGAACTAACATGTGGGGAATTCTTTATCGCTGGTCTTCTTGAGATTCCTTTTATGTTCATCTTTGAATCACCAACGATATCTGGCTTCACTTCCTGCATTTGGCCAATATTGTTCTGCGGCATTGCCTCCACTGGAATTGCCTATACCTTACAGGTCTATTGTCAGAAGAATGTTCCGGTCACAATAGCTTCATTATTAATGTCCACCGAATCAACCTTCTCGGTTCTTTTCTCGTTGATCTTCCTTCATTCAGTTTACGAGTGGCAACAATTAGTGGGTTGCTTTGTTGTTTTAGTGGCGGTTATCCTCTCACAGATACCAACTAAAAAACTAAGCCAGATAATTGAGACTTAGCTTAAGTGTCTTATTTTGTTGAGTATAGTCGGCAGTTTTATTGATAATCGTAGGTGAATTTGCAATTTGGCCATCAATAATCCGAACTATGCTGGATTGCCTTGATTAAACAACTCAGTAAAAACCCACGCTAAAGCAATTCTCTTTTTGAGAAACATCCACCCGTTAGTTTATAAAGATTTTTATTATCGATAATGGTATCCTATTGCCATTAAGGAAGACCTATTATGATTCTTGATCAAATTGATAATGAAATATTGGCGTTAGCGGAACGCTCAGATAAAGACTTGAAGGAATATTACGACAGGATTGATAAGGTTTGCATGATTAATTCAAACCGTATCCTTTCTGCTTTTATTGAGAATAGAGTGTCTTACTCAGACTTCTCCGATATTAACGGATACGGAAACTACGACACAGGCCGTGACAAATTAGAAAGAATATTCGCAACGGTACTAGGATCCGAAGATGCATTAGTGCGCACCCAAATCATGAGTGGAACAAATGCTCTATATTTAACATTCACCGCTCTATTAAAGCATGGTGACACAATGATTTCCCTATCAGGTAAGCCATATGACTCTTTACAAGAGATGGTTGGCATCATCGGAGAATCCAGCCAATCATTGAAGGCGTACGGCGTTAAGTATGAGCAGATCGACTTAATCGATAGTAAATTTGATTTAGAGGCTATAGTTGCACGTCTAGCAAAGAAAGACGTTAAGTTAGTAGAGATTCAGCGTTCAAGAGGATATTCATCTAGAAAATCCTTAACCATTGCTCAGATTGAAGAGGTAATCAAAGCAATCAGAAGCGTGAATGATGAGGTCATCATCATGGTTGATAATTGCTATGGCGAACTAGTTGAAACTAAAGAACCAGGACATGTCGGCGCGGATGTTGTTGTTGGCTCACTTATGAAGAACCTCGGTGGAGGCGTAGCTTCTAGCGGAGGCTACATCGCTGGTAAGGAAAAATATATTCATATGGTTG
>JAKSVD010000014.1 GCA_024408305.1 Bacilli bacterium
AAGAAAATGCTAAATCAGTTATAGATATATTAAATAAAATTGGTGATACATATTTATTAACTGGTGATAAACAAAATGTTGCTTTAAGTGTTGGCGAGAGTATTGGCGTGAAATATGTTAATAGTGAATTATATCCAAAACAAAAATATAAAAAAATTAAGGATATTATTAGTTCTACTAGAAACAAAGTTACTTATATTGGTGATGGCATTAATGATGCTCCTGCATTGAGAATTGCTGATTGTGGTATTGCAATGGGTGCTATGGGTAGTGATCAGGCTAAAGAGACTGCTGATATTGTTATTATGGATGATGATTTATTTAAGGTTTGTGATGCTATAAAAGTTAGTAAATATACTCATCGTGTTATAATAGAAAATATTATTTTCTCTTTAGGATTTAAATTTGTTGCTTTGCTACTTGTAAGCTTAAAAATGGTTGGTAGATTTGCAACAATACTTTCAATTATTGCTGATGTTGGAGTTTGTTTAATTGCTATTTTGAATTCTTTACGCATTCTAGGATTTAAAATAAAAAAATAATTTTAAAAAACTATTGAAATAAAATGGCGACTGTGCTATAATATATTAGCTGGTTCCGTGGTGTAGTGGTTAACATGCCAGTCTGTCACACTGGAGACCGCGGGTTCAAGTCCCGTCGGAACCGCCATTTTAATATTTGTGGCTCGGTAGCTCAGTAGGTAGAGCAGAGGACTGAAAATCCTCGTGTCGGCGGTTCAACTCCGTTCTAGCCCACCATGTGAACATTCAATTGAACACCGTATTCGTCTTCGGAGACGTATTCGGAATCGCGTTTGATTTGAATAAAGGAATAACGATCGGCTAATCCGGTCGTTTTCTTTTTTAGCTTTGTTGAATTCGTTGGGGTATTTTGGGCACGACCACCGAAACTGCAAACTAGATTGGGGTCTACGACAATAGTAGCTGCAGATCCTTTTTTCCCTTTCCCGATTGCAAATCAGCATTGCGTGCCTCCTGAATCTATCGAAGTTCCTGTAGCCGTAGGCGGTCCAAAGCGTGTCGCATGTCTTGACGCATTTGAAGAACGTGTCGTCGTAATGCCAGGATTTCCCCGTCGGCTTGTACGTGTAGAATGCATCCCCGCTTACGAACGGAACGTTCTCCTTGTTGATGAAATTGTCAGGATTCATTCTCAACCGGATCAAAAACATGTGAAAATCCATTTGGTCTCCTTTGTATTGATCTGTAAGCAAAACCAGTATAAAGAAGACTTTTCCCATATCAAAAACTGTTAACTCTTCTGGGGTGCGAAATTTGCCATACCCCAAAAGAATCAACATCACCGATTTTTCAAAAATCTTGTTGCTATTTTCCGATATTTTTCCAATGTAATCAATTCGATAGGATGCTACCATATAATAGATAATAATTTGTTTATTGGAGGAGATAGCATGGCAGAATTATCCTATTTAACTATAGAACACGCACCTAACAAAACTATTTATAGAGTAGGCGACAAATTCGAACGTTATGGAATGATTGTGAAAGCTCATTACAATGATGGAACAAGTTCTAGGGTAGATGTTTATGCCTATTCTCCATCTACATCGCTAACGACTAATCATACGCAAATTACCATTTCTGCGTTCGATAAAACAGTAACACAAAATATAACTGTGCTTCCGTCTCCGACAAGAGGATATTTTGCTGACAAATATTTAGGGAATGCTAATTTTGGCAATAATCCATATGTTAATACGGTCGATGGTTCAATAAGCTTTTACAATAATCCGATTATTGTTGAAAGAGATTCATATGAAATAAAGCTTGTCCTTTCTTATCATTCACGAATGACAGATAGAGAATCCGATTTAGTTAAAGGCTTATTCAAAGGTTTTAGAACTAATTATCATCAATTTCTAATTGCCGATGGCATAGATGAAAATAATAATACCACCTATAAATATATTGATGGAGACGGTTATACCCATACATTCATCTACCACGATGAAATCAGCAAGTATTATGACAAAGAAGGAACCGGCTTGTTTTTGGATATTAACAATAGCAGCAAAAGGATTATTGATCAGCAAAATAATATTTTGTCTTTTGATACTAGTGGTCGTCTTATATCTATTCAATCCGGGCTTGATTCTAACAATGTTAAAACTATTGAATATAATTCAGACGGATTAAGAAAGATTTATGATAATAGAAATCCAAATGTTTATATCAAATTCTCCTATAATTTTTCTTTTCTTCAATACATAAGAATATATTACAACAACGACAACTCTCCACTTAAAACATACACATTGAATGGCATTTTTGGACAAATATCATCAATTGAAGAGACGGTAGGAAACAGTACAAGAACACTTTATCAGTATGCTGTTAATGATAGAGATAGAGTTAGAAGAATAGTGGACTGCCTTACAAAAGTTGCTTACCGCATTACTTATACATTTGACACAGTCTTAAATGATTATCGATTTGATTCCTTAAGAAAAGGCTATTTAAATAATGATGAATTTGCTCAACACAAAGGCGTATATTTTGTCAGCTATGACTACGATTCAAATTCTGACTATAAATTAATGAGAAAATTAGTAATTAGAAATGATAACGATATCGACTTGTCTTTTATGACTGATTCAAATGGCAATCCGGTGATTGTGTTTGAGCAAGAATACAATAATGAAGGGAATTATTATTCGCTAATACACGATGAGGGAATCTGGCTTGGAAATGAAGGAAATAGTGGCGATCGGATTAGTGATTCAACAGCTAAAGCATTTTTAGGAACTTTGAATATTAATGGCTTGAATGTTACGAAAAACGATTTAAACCAATCACCGACGCTTAAGTTGGTTGGGTACATTAAAATTAAAAGCCATCATTTGCGCGCTAAACTCTCTATTTATGGAAGTTTTATTGATAGTCGTTTTATCGACATAAACCCAGATGCCTATTATGTTTGGCAATACTTTGAGTTGCCTTTAACGAGAGAAATTGGAAACGACAAAACAATAACCTCTTTTGAATTTTATCTAGAAGATGAAAATGATAATGGAATCAGTGCGGAAGTTGCTAATTTGCAATTCGTTGAAAGTGAACCTAAACAAAGATTGTTCTTCATGAACAATAATGAGCCAGTGGCACTCGATGAGTTAACACGATTTAATCTCGAGCAACAAAATGGAACTTATTCGCCGCTATATTTATCGACAGATATTGCATATTTAAGCGGATCTGATTTCATAAATACACTAAAAAGATATTATTCCCACAATGATAATCCATCATTACTATACTTAAACAATGGCAAAATTGTTAAAGCATTTTATGGTGATTTTTATGCTTCTTATTCTCCTACAAACGCTCTTTATTTTTTAGAAGACGACTGTTGCAATGACGATTTAGGAGCACCTAATAACTGGTTTTTTGCTACTTCGTTAGATGCACCGATTAAAACGTATTATCGTTTCAAAGATAATTATTATGAAATTATTATTAGAACACAAACAGGGGAAAATTCGTTTGAAGAAACATTAAGAAGATATAATTATAAAGACCAATTAATACTAGAAATTAACAAAAACAATACTAAAATCCATTATGAATATTTTGTCGATGGCAACCTGAAAAAGAAAGGCTTCGGCGATTTCGATATTGATGAAGTCACATTCATTTATTCTAATATTCTTTATGAAGCTGCTTTAGATAGTAATAATAGATATATCGGTCGTACCACGCAAGAAGGCAAAAGCTTTGATTACCAATATTGTAATGACCTTCTTTCTAAAAAAATAATCAACGATTTGCATCAAGGCCAGCCTGTTAACCAATGCTTCTCTGTTGAGTACACTCATGATAGCTTTTTATCAGATTTAAGCAACGTCAAATTCAAAAATTTTGATTCTATTGAAGAAGAACACAATTATAGTAGACCATCTACTTCATATAAGACCAATTATTTTGATGATACAGTTTCTAAGTACCGCATTAATAAAAACATCAATAATCAGTCAACGGTTTTAGGCATTTATGATGGCTATGATTATGTCAACATCCTGACAACCCAAAAAACTGCTTCTGTAACCACAAGGACATACAACAATTCTTATTCTTATGGAGGAGGCGATCAAGTTGTTACCGAAACATTTGATATTTATAATAGACCGGCGAATATAATTGTTGATAGTGACGTAATGGTTACATTCCAATATGAATCTCAACACGCAAGTCAATTTTGTGCGCAATTGAGCGGAATAACTGATAATTTTACGGGAAGAAATATTTCTTATACTTATGGAGATAACAATGAACTGATATCAATTCAAGTTGGTTCCTTTATTTTAATCTATTCGACAGATGGCGAATATTCTTCTACTGAATTTATATTTGATAATAGTGAAAATTATTTATCAAAGGTAAAAGATAATGAAACTTTCTACAAAAAAGCAAACAACACAATTAATTCAACATATTGGAAATACGACTATGATTCTTTGCTAAGATTATCCACAAAACTGAATAACAAGTTCTCGCGTAATATTTTTCAAGACTATTCTTATTCAAATGATTGTCCATCGAGGCTTACTCAATATAATTATGATGGAACCGCTTACAGTGAAACCTATTCATATAGTCAATTCTATGGTCATTTAACAGGTGTTAGTATTAGTACTACAAGTTTTTCAAGTACATCAACTTATCAATATGATGGATTTGGTAGGCTTATTTCCGAAACAAACACTAAATTAGGTATTAATAGAACTTACCTTTACAAACCAAGTAGTAATATTCCTGGCCCGTTAGGAAGAATGACTAAATTCGGCAATAAAGACTTAATCTACGATGATAGAGGCAGACTTATTGAATTCGGTGATAACTCCTATGGGTATGATGGGTACGGAAATAGAATATTTAAAAACGCTGATAGCTACCAATGGACAAGAGGGCACCTATTATCTTGTTTAGGATTTTCAAGATATTATTATGATTATCGTGGTATTAGAACTTCTAAATTGGATAGTGATGGGCTGACCCATAATTATTATTACAATGGCAGCAATCTTGTTGGAGAAGATGTTTATAACGGTAATACATTAGTTAGGAAATTGAGATTCTTCTATGATAAAGATGGCTTGTGTTCTTTAAGAACGATTATTGGGAATCAAACTAAAGATTACATATACATCAGAAACCCGTTTAAAGATATTGTTGGCATAAGTGAAGGTATAACCTTAAAGGCTCTCTATATTTACGATGCGTGGGGAAATCATAAGGTTTGTAATCCGAACGGAATGGTTAACGCAGACTCATCTTTTATTGGTAATATTAATCCATTTAGATACCGCAGTTACTATTATGATTCGGATACAAACTTATATTATTTAAAGTCAAGGTACTACGATTCTGAAATTGGACAGTTCATATCTCCTGATGATATGGAGCATTTGTCTATGGTAAATGTCACGGGCATTAATTTATATGCATATTGCCAAAACAATCCTGTGATGAATTATGATCCTGATGGGCATCTTTTTCTAGAATTAGCTTTAATTTTCTTTAGTTTCATGACGGCTGAGCAAGTGGGAGGGCTAGCAACTTCTATTGGTGGCCAGATAGCACAAAATGGGTTTAATCTTACAAAATGGAATTGGGCTGATATCGGTGGTCGAATTAGCGACATTCTTATTACGGATTCTATCATCGGAGTTAGCAACTTGATAGGCTTGGCGAATCCTATTTTGGGTTTGAGTATTTATTACGCTTTAAACAGCACAACAAATGCATTTTATTATACTTTTTTAGCGGATTCTAATGATGATATTACGGACTCTTCTTACAACAATATTTATTTAACTAGATGGCAGAGACTTAACTATATTAAAAAGCTTTATCATGGTTCAGACGCTTTTTGGTTTTATGAAAGAATGGCTTTTGGAGAGTACTCACTCCACATGTATAGCTATTTGTTTTTTGGAAGCGGTTCATTCGGTGGAAGTGTGGACAACGCTTCTTTAGATTATAAACAGCTTGATAAAAGATGGTATGTTAACCTATTTTCTTTAATCTTTTACATTTTGGGTTTTTAATTATGAATAATGTGAGAAAAATTATAAATAATGTAACGATAGGTTTATCAATTGTCTGCATTCTTTTTCTTTCTGCTTGCAATCATATCCTATATGTTGATGTAAATATCAGTGGAATAGAAAACTATAGCCCTGGTTTATCTTCTGTTTTGCTGTGTAGATATCTGACTTTAAGAGATGAACATAATGAACATTTTTTAGAAGAGTTTTCATACGAAAGTGCCTTTTTCCAATACAAAGATAGAATTAACGGGAATGTTTCACATGAAACAGTTCTTATGTCATTGACTTATCAAGAAACTGTATTTAATCAAGCCTTTAATAATGTTAAAGAAAAAGCCGGCTTTTCATCTCGATTAGAATTTACTTATAAGGATTATGATTTCTGTTTAAACGAAACTGAGGAAATTATAAATGGTAAGAACCATCACACTTCTTTTAATCTTGATGGTGAGACAAAATGCATTCAATGGATTAATCTTGTCGGTATAAATAACATGAAAAAAGAAATACTTTTTGTTGGTTTCTTCTATGCAAACAATGAGGATGTTTTAAAAAACATTAACAAATCAAAACCATATAGTTTTTCTACTTGGGATAATTTATTCAATACTTTCTTTGATGAATATACTTGGAGTTGATTTAACTAAAATTGGGAATGGAATCAATAATTCTTTAGAAGTATTTACAAAAGTGTGGGCGTTTCATTAAACCCCCGTGCTATAAAAAGAACGTTAGATAAACGGCAAAGGTGGCCGCCGAAACGGTTTATCTAGCAGTGCTCCCCCTCCGTCGGTCTTCTTTCCGAGCGACAAGGAACTCTGGTACCAATTCCCGGGTGGATCGAAGGGTATAACGATCTTTTGGAACGCGGCTTCATCGGTGGCAATTGAATCGGCCAAAAACAGGAATTCGATGTCAATTCCATGGGCATGAAACAGCAGTTACGCTGATATACATTCTGCAAATCAAACGAATAAATGTTTATAATCCGTTCTAGCCCACCACTTGAAATGAAAGCGTCCTTCGGGGCGCTTTTTTCTTTAGATTTACTCTTTTTCTTTGAAAGTTTTTTTGTATAATGGTTTCATGCATAAAAGGTCGTTATTCTTATTTGTTCTATCTATTTCTTTTTGTTCATGCAGTGGAGGTTCACCAATCGACTCCAAGATAGAGTCAGGGTCAGATATTCCTGAGGAATCCTATGTATCTGGGGCTATTGCATTTGATAAATATTTAAAAACCGCTCAAGAAGTACCGGATAACATAGTCATAAACGGAGAAGAAATAACATATTTAAATAAGAAAACGGTAAATAATCGCTTCTGTTATTCGTTTGATGAATCTATTGATTTACCTCTAATCAACCATTCTCTATATTTTGCAGATATAAATAACGATGGCTTTGATGAGGTTTGCTATATCCATCAATATTATAATAGTGCAGAATTTAGAACAAGAACGATTATCTACGATTACAAAAACGCAGCAGTTCTATTTGATCAAACGTCATCACCAACCTATCAAGACTATGTCTTTTTCTCACTTGAAGATGGCGTGTTCATCAAAAACACCGCTCATCCGTATCAGCCAACAACTGATGCTGATGATCTATATATTCGTAAGGTTGTTCAAGAAAAGAAGACTAGATTCATTAAGGGCGATAATGGAGTTGTGCTAGAAAAAACTGAGCTCCTTGATTTCAATCCAATAAGCATGGACGTTGAACTTATTAAGAGCGATGTCCCTAAATTTGCTAATCTAGTGCCCTTCACTAAAGACCAAACTACGGGAGTTAAGCAATTTAAAATCGATAGAGAATCTCATTATTTCGTTCTCGTGACCCTATATTTTGAAGGATCGCTTAGTTTGAATACAAAATACATAGGTGATTGCTTTACTTTCGAATCCACGAATTCGCCAATTCTTAAATACCATTCAAGCGGTGATTCGTTTAATTACCTCATAGATTATTATTACGAATTCGATGCTTTAAATGAGGGTGATAACACAATTAAAGTGTCCTTAAATAACTCTAAACTAGAACAAACTATCTCCATTTCATATCTATAAAAGGTTGATACAAATATAACTGATCCAATTGATAGGTGTTTTCATTCGCTTTACCAACTAATTTAGCCAATATTATCTATTTATTATATTATATATAAGGCGTGGAGGCCCTTTTATGGAAAATACCCTTATCATGTTTGATTGTTTCGGGGTGATATTAACCGAGACTGCAGAGAAATTCTTCAAGAAAAGATTTAGTCTAGAAGAGGCTCTAAAGATTAAGAACAAATATTTCGTTAGTGCAGATGAGGGAAAAGTTTCATTAGAGAAAATCGCCTCTGAAATAGAAAAAGAATACGGATATAAAAAAGAAGACGTCATATCCGAGTTCCAAGAAAATGCAAAGCCAATACTTGGAACAATAGAACTGATAAAGCGGCTCAAAAAGAATTATCACATTATCCTTGTTAGCAATGTGACCTTAGGCTTCCTTGAGCCATTGTTTGCAAAATATGACCTAGATTGTCTTTTTGAACATGAGGTCAAATCATGCTACCTTGGCATTGCCAAACCAGATATTGGCATCTATAAGCACGCATTAAGCTTATACGAAAATAAATTCGATAAGATGTATATGATTGATGACAATCAGAAAAATCTAGATTGCCTACCTGAATTAGGCGTGAAGGGAATCTTATTCAAAGATCCTGAGAGTCTTGAACGAACATTAAAAGAAGAAGGATTAGTGTTATAGAATAGTTGATTTTATCGACATATATTTATACCTAGAAAAATAGGTAAATAAATTACAAGACAAATCTTATTCAACTTTATTATCAATAAAACTAAAATATAAACATGAAGATTATTCATCGAGTTGAAGACATACAAGCTGCGGACCGTTTTGCAATAGAACATGGGACATCAGCAATAGAGCTTATGGGAAGAGCCGCTAAAGGCATATATGATTGTTATGCATGGCACGGTTCAACTTTAATCGTTGTTGGAAAAGGCAACAATGGTGGTGATGGCTACGCTTTAGCAGTGCTACTAAAAGAAGCGGGACATTCTGTTTCTATCATGGAACTTGATTCGACTAGAACCGATACATCCGAGTATTACTTCAGTAAATGTCTAGAATTATCTATTTCAATCTCACCGTTCAATAAAGATAACTTATCCTCATTCGATGTTATTGTGGATTGTATTTTCGGTGTTGGATTCAAAGGCGAACTTACCGGTAAATATAAGGATGCGGTAGAATCGATCAATGCATCTAATAAATACGTTATATCAATCGACGCCAATTCGGGACTTAATCTCAGAAACGGCAATACAAATTTGGCAATTAAATCAGACTTAACAATCTCTATCTCCAATCTTAAGCCAGGTTATTATCTAAACTGCGGCAAGGATTATGTTGGAGAAATAAAAGAAGTGGATATTGGTTTAAATACCAACGGTCCGAAGTGTTATCTTCTAGATAAAGAAGACATCAAACACATATTTAAGCCTAGAAACAACATGTCCAATAAAGGCGATTATGGCTATGTTGGAATCATGGGTGGCTGCCAAAATTACCCAGGCGCGGTTAAACTTGCGAACCTAGGGCAAACTCCCCTCTATGCCGGAGCCGGCGTCACTAGAGTTATCGTCCCAGATTGCTTAAAAGATATTCTCTATCCTCATGTTTTAGAGGCAACTATATTCCCGATTCCATCAAATAACGGGTATATGGAATTTGATATTGAATCAATTGATAAGGCCCTTAATCATCTTAAAGCGGTATCTATAGGCATGGGTTGGGGAACATCTGACTCAAACATCGAGATATTAAAATATGTCTTAGAGAACAAGGAATTGATCGTGGTTATTGATGCAGATGGTCTAAACGCCTTATCTAGACTTGATTTAGACATTCTCAATAAAACACGTTGCCAAGTCGTTTTAACGCCTCATATCAAAGAATTCTCTCGTCTTTTGAAATGCCCGCTTGTTGATATCATCGATGACCCAATTGCAAAAGCGGAGGAATTCGTCTCTAAATACAACGTTGTTCTCTTGCTAAAAGGACCAACCACAATCGTTGCTTCTAGAGAACATACCTACTTAGTCGACCGCGGATGCCCAGGAATGGCTACTGCAGGGTCTGGTGATGTATTAAGTGGAATTTTATCTGGGATCCTTGGTTATTCTAGAGAATCTTTAGATTTAGGCGTAGCATCCGCCGCATACATAAATGGATTAGCAGGGGAGATTGCCCAAAGCGAATATGGCGACATCGGAATGGTGTCATCCGACACTGCTAGATGCGTATCTAAAGCGATAAAGAAAATACAAGAATAAAAGGGTTCACTTCACACAAATGAACCCTTATTTATTTAGAATCTCATCAAGTTTCTTGAATAATTCTTTGTTGTTCTTGTAATGAATGCCCTTGATTTTGGTATTCTCTAGAGCTTCGATGTTTTCTAGAGAATCATCGACCATATAGATCTCTTCAAAATCGATTTTGAACATCTCAATTAATTTTTCATAGAAACGGAAATCCGGCTTTGTTAATCCTGTGTGGTAAGAGAGGAGACTCAAATCCGCGATTGATGCAGGGTGCAATCCCTCTTCAGCGACGAATTCCAATTGACCTCTAGCGCAGTTGGAGAGCAATCCGACATAGACTTTATCGTGTAAGTTCTCCCTGATATAAGAGAAGAGAGGTCTATTTGCCTTTGATAATTCCTTCATCTTAGCGATGGATTCTTCATATGGAATGCCAGAATCCTGCTCGATCCATTTGGCAATATCTGTGAAATGCCCTCTTCCATGATCTGTTGGGTAGGTATAGAGGTTGAGCCTTGATTTTGCATCTTCTGGATAGAAGAGACTTTCAAGATACGGTAAGACAACTCTTCCATATAAAACACCGAAGCAGTCGAATATAATTAATACCTTTTTCTTATCCATTTTTATTCTCCCACATCCCTTTTATAGCGATAGAGTTCTAAGCCTAATTTACGCATATCAAGATCGAGCATGACCGCGCCGATATTGGTGGAGCCATGTTTTCCTCCAAACTTGAAGACCTCTTTGACAGTTTTCTTCTTTGGGTCGAGGAAGGCAATCTTTAAAACGCCTTTTCCGAAATGAGATTTATATTTAAGAGCCTTTATTTCCTTAAAGTCATAGCTGATGGAATTCGCTTCATCCTTCTTAACGATTTTTCTATATTCTTCGTCAGTTGCGATGATGTTTAATTTTTCGTGATGAAAGACAAGGAACGAATCCTTTTTAATCTCAATTCCTCTAAGTGTGTAAGGCTGAGGCTTGTTTTCTTCTTTTTCTTCCAAAATCTTCTCGTCTGCCATGTTTAATTCAATTTGCACCATTATATTATAATGTCTATATCTTTTACAATTTTGGTTTATAATTTCAAGCAAGGAGATTGAAATATGATCAAGATTTACGTAAAAGATTACGGCGTTATGTCATTCGAATTGGACTATGAAAACGCCCCAATATCGGCAAAGAACTTTGTTAAATTAGCAAGAGAAGGTTTCTATGAAGGAATCGTCTACCATAGAATCATCAAAAACTTCAAGATTCAGTGTGGTGGATACAAGATTGTTGATGGCAAAGTTAGAGCTATGGAACCATCATATTCCATCAAAGGCGAATTCAAATCCAATGGAGTTGATAATAACATCTCGCATGAAAGAGGCGTTATCTCAATGGCTAGAACCCAGGTTCCTGACAGTGCCTGTGCTCAGTTCTTCGTCTGCCATAAGGATGCTAAATTCCTCGATGGAGAATACGCAGCATTCGGTCATATGATCGACGGATTTGATTGCCTTGATAAAATCGCTAAGGTCAGAACACATAAGTATGATGAATACATGCAGGATTCACCTTACGATATAATCATGATTGAAAAAGTCGAAGTTATCGACGAACCTGAAGAATAGAAGTGGACCCGAGGTTAATTATCTCGGGTTTTTCTTATGGAAACATGAAAAAAGAGGACCTAATCAGATCCTCTAGTTTTGTTTGCTTTCTAGAAAGAATTACTTCTTATCTGAGTAGTTGTCTGAGTAAACAGCAGCTGTTGCCTTGCCACCGACGAATGTGATGGTGAGTGATTTGAGCTTCTTGCCGTCTTCCTGCTTCTTTGAGACTTCTTCAGCGTTCTTGCAGCCTGAGACCCAGATGCAGACACCTGACTTAACGAGTGCGACGTAACCGTCGATTGTTGGATCGCCGAGATCCTTGATGCACTTGTCGTATGAGTAGTCATCCTTTTCGCTTTCTGACTTTGCAGCCTTGTTGACCTTATCAGCATAGCCTTCTGAGATTCCACAGCCTGCGAGCATGAATGCTGAGAGAGCTGCGAAAACGATCTTTGTTGTTTTCTTCATTGTTTTATGTTCCTTCCATTTAATTGATAGGAGCGTATGTCTCTATCGATGTTAATGTATAACAATTTATTCATAATTTAAAGTAAAAGTTTATCAAAATATTAGATTTATCTAACTTCCATCAATAATCCTGACTGTTTTTGTCAAATAACGGCGATTCTATCTAAATTGTTTTTCGGTTTTGCTATCGAAAAATCATTAACACTAACGGGACAATCCATTAACTTGTATAATCGTTTTCATGAAACATTATCTAGAAGTGACTATCTCATCCTTTATATCAGGTTTAATGATTGCCTTAGGCGCAACAGTGTACCTATCTTGTCTACCTGCTAACAAAATCATTGGATCGTTCATGTTTGGACTCGGATTATTCACAATTATCTTCTTTAAGCAGTGGCTATATACCGGCAAGGTCGGTTTTGTTCTTGATAACAAACCAAAATATTTAATAGACCTTGTTCTTTGTTTTGCTATGAATATCATCGGAGTAGTGGTCACATGCTTGCTCATTTCCCTTACTAGAGCAGGCGATACGTTGACAACAAACGCAACTGCATTAGTTAACGCAAAACAAAACGATACTTGGTATTCGATATTAATATTGTCAATTTTCTGCGGAATGATGATTTATCTAGCAGTCAAGGGACAGCAAGTTGAATCCAAATTGGCGAAAATCCTCTTTGTTTTCTTGCCAGTCTCACTCTTTATTCTTTGCGGTTTTGAACACGTCATCGCTAATGCCGCGTACTACACATACGCTAGGGTGTTTGACGCAAAAACCGTGCTATATTTCGCACTTATGTTCATAGGAAACGCAATCGGATCAATCATTCTTGACCTCCTCTTCAAGGGAGTGGAGAAATTCCGTAACAATTAGCCTTATATTTATATATAAATAAGATGAGAAGAACACTCCGTTCATTAAACTTAAAATCAACTTCTAGCAATCTTGAAAAACTGGGTTTTAAGGACGGAGTTTTATTATCAAAGATTAATGAACAATTCTCCTTGAGGTTTGAACTTGTTGGTGAGGAAATAATTGTCCGCGCAATCGATAACGATTTCGGTGATGAATACGCGCCATTCAACGTCGAGAATAACCATGGAGACACAACCCTGTTTTTAAGAGAAAAAGCAGAGGAGATACTCCAATTTTTTAAAGATAAAATAGGCAGCAATTCGCTAGATAGAGAAACCCTCTTCAAGCATATAAGCGAAACTTACCTAGTCGAGCCAACTCACCCATTCCAGGATCCCGCAGAGGCTATTGTGTTCCGCAACGAATTCGGTAAATGGTTCGTTCTATATATGGTGGTCAACGCTAAACACTTCTACAAAGATAGAGAAGACGAAGTGGAGGTGATCAACATCAAGCTCCCTCCAGAAAAAGTTAAGGAAACAATAAAACAGGGTATAGCCCATACCTGCTACCACATGAACAAGAAATACTGGGTGAGCATCATTTTAGATGAGGTTACACTGGATGAAATAAGCCCATTAATCCTCCTTTCGTACATCGAAAGCGGGGCAAAGGGCTATAACTAATAAACTATGTTTAATATTTTCTTAAAGATAGTACACTATAGATATGAGTTTCAACAAAAGTAGCATTAAGAAAAATGCCTGGCAGCTTAATGGCAAATTTAAGCGTCACGGCTATGATTGGTGGTGGCATAATTTCACCGCTATCGATGATATAACAGGTGAAGAGGTCCCTTTCTTCATCGAATTCTTCACAATCAACCCAGGAAATAGAAAAGGCGAAAAAGTATTAGGCCAAAGCAAAGAAGCTAAAGAAAAAGGATTAAAACCATCCTATGTCATGGTCAAATGCGGATGCTGGGGAAAGAACAAGAAACAGCTACATCGCTTCTATGCCTGGAAAGACGTCACTATATATAGTGGTGCACCATATTTCCTTGACTGCAAAGATTGCTTTGCATCCGAAACAAAACTCAAAGGCGTTGTTAAAGTAAGCGAAGAAGAAGCAAAAGAACATCCTGAATTGATGTCTGATGCAGGCGAAATCGAATTTGATTTAAACATCGCAAAAGATATCCGTTACAACGTTGGCTACGGAACATCATGGCTATTCAGATTCCTTAAAGCCTTTGAGATGTATTGGCATGTTGAGGGACTCCGTTCTTATTTTGAGGGCAAAATCATAATGGACGGCAGGAAATATACCGTCTACTCAAAAGCCTCATACGGCTATTCAGATAAGAACTGGGGATCAAATTTCACTTCCCCTTGGGTCTGGCTATCATCTAGCTCTGTATATTCATACAAACAAGGGAAAAAACTTGATAATACCGCATTCGAAATCGGTGGTGGTAAACCAAAAGTGTTCGGCATCACTCTAGAGAGAAAACTCCTAGGTTGCTTATATTTAGAAGGAAAAGAGTATGAATTCAATTTTTCCAAATTCTGGACAGGCAGCAAAACGGAATTTTCATACGACGAAACGGATTCCGAAATCCTTTGGCACGTCAAGCAAGAGAACAACAAACATATCTTAGAAACTGAAGTTTCTTGCAAGAAAGAAGACATGTTATTCGTCAATTACGAAGATCCTGATGGAAAGAAGAAATTCAATCATCTATGGAACGGCGGAAACGGAATTGGAAGAGTCAAACTCTACAAGAAATCAAAGAAAGGCAATGAATTAATCGATGATCTTGCCTTTACAAGAATCGGCTGCGAATACGGCGAATTCGATGAATAAAAGCTCTGGGCGACCAGAGCTTATTTCTTTTATATGTTCTTTAATGCCTCTTTAAGTTTATCGAGTTCATCTAGCCTTAATGAGCAGACCGCAATGCGGATGTAATCGTCTCCAATTGGGGCTAAGAAGCAGTTGTTGTCCTCTAATGTCTCACAGGTTGCATAAGCATTCTTGTGTTTCATGGTGACAAAGAATCCTCCGCTATAAGGGAAATGATCGATTCCAAGTTCATCAAGGATTGCCGTGACTTTGAATCCGACTTCTTTTAAGCGGTCGTTCTCGCTTTTGATTTCCTTCTTCAAGTTACCTCTTAACTCATCGTTAGCGAGTAGTTCAGCAACAGGTCCCATCGCTCCGTTATTTGGGCAGGAATAGATTGATCTTGCGAATTCATATAGCTCATGGGTGATGTCTTTATCTGAAATTGAGATAAATCCACCAAGCCTCATGCCGTATAATCCAAAGCACTTAGAGGTTGAGAAAGCGATGAAGGTAGGGAAATTAGCCTTTTGTTCTTCATATATGCGAGGGAAAATGAATCCCATAGGCGCATAATCCGCGTATGCAATATCAAGAAGCAAAGTGGCTCTTCCTTCGTATTTATTGAGGATTTCAAATAATTTTATGTATTCTTCTTCCTTGAAACAATAACCGGTTGGGTTATGGCATGGATCGTTTAAGACAACTAAGACGGATGGATATTCTTTAAGGCCATTTTCAATCGTTGATTCCAATGCTTCAAAATTGAAGTTGCCATCCTTGGTGAATCTCTCGTATTTCTTATATGGCACTCCGTTAACGCCGAGGATAACGAAATAGTTAGGCCAGTTTACATCAGTGATTGCAACAAAGCCTTTTTGATCCCTTATATATCTAAATGCGTTTGAAACAGCGCCTGATCCACCGAGCGTTGCGGAGAATGAAATGGTCTTTCTTGAGGTGATTGCCTCCTCATAATCTCCAAGCACCCACTTAAGGATGGCCTTTTTATATGCCTCTGATCCTGTAGGGGATGGGTAGGTTAGATAGGTTGGGAATCTCTCCTTAATCGCATCGTTGATAAGGTCGTAAGTCTTAAGGCTCTTGTCGTCTTTTAAAAGGCAGCCGATTGAACCATCAACGATATCCACTCCGGCATTCCTTTTGTTCCTGGCTCTCTCGCCAATATATAAAATATCCATGTTTCTCATGAGTACATATTACTTCAAATTGTAGATTTGTCACTTTCTTTCTTGCTTTTTATATAAATAAAGATTGAAATAATACCGCAATAACAGAAAGGAATTACATTATGAAAGCAATTGTTATACCTACAAAAGCAAGTTTAATAGTTGAAGCCGTCTTATTCTTGGTCGTCGGTATTCTTCTATGCTGCTCAGTATCCCTCGATAGCTTGATGAACTTGATCCTTGGCATCGTCTTATTGGTCGTTGCAACTATCATGCTCGTATCTCGCCTTGTCGCTGGATATTCTCTTCTCTCAGGAACCGGAATCCTTGCCGCCTTCTACGGCGCAATCGGAATCTTGTGCCTAATTGGCGGATTCATCCAGATCACACCAGTGTTGATCATGTTCTTGATTGTTATCTCATCATTCTTGCTCGTCGATTCATTCGTAAGACTCTTTAGAGTTCATTGGAGAGGCAAGAATTCTGCATTAGGATATTCTGAATTAGTGGTTGGAGCGGCAGGATTAACCCTTGGCTTATGCCTCTGGTTCATCGATAGCTTCCGCTCAGCTTGCAACATCGTCCTTGGAATCATCTTCATCCTTGTTGCGGTGGTTATTCTCTTCGACCTCATCTTGATGAATAAGAAAAGGGCCTAATAAGTTCTAAGATGCGTCTCCGTTGTGAGGCGTTTTCTTTTACCTTATAATCTAGATGAGGATAAATTATGCCAGCTATATTAACTCACTACGCTTATTGCCTTGAAGCAATGGAAGATAAGAATTCTATCTTTAAGGATGCAACTCTTCTAGCCTCACAAGGACCAGATACTTTCTTTTTCTTCGGCCAGCTTCCTTGGAAGAGAAGGAATGAACATAGACTAGACGTCAATGATTACGGCACCAAACTTCATCACATGGATATTACCGATGTGTATCTATCGCTCATGGAATACGCCAATAAATCCGAAGATAAAGACCTCCTATTCGCGTTTATCGAAGGATTATTAATCCATTATTCCATGGATAGGAATTGCCACCCATTCATCTTTGCAAGGTCCGGTTTTACTGACGTTGAAGAAGATAAGAAATCATGGGCCTTATCCCATATGTGGTATGAGACTCTATTAGATTGTCTAATCGCTCAAAAGAAGGGTATTTCTAATAAAAGACCTGCTAGATATCTTAAATTAGATAATGAGTCATTAAAGAAGATATCAGTCATGTGGAATGAGGTAAATAAGGTAACAAAATTATCTGATTACATCGATGAAAATACATTCTATTATTCCGCAAAAGATTACCAAGGCGTGATGGGTATAACAAACGCTCCAAAGCACTTGTCATATCTCTTCACTAAAGTGGTCATGGGAAGGAATTCCCAGGCTCATAGAATGAATATCCCTAATAAGCTTCCTAAGAGATATCAGCACATTGATTTCTTGAACGAAAAGAGAGAACCTTGGCCAAACGTCGTGACAGGAGAGATGAGAAATGAGTCTTTCATGGACCTCTGGAACAACGCCTTAGAGGACATTAAAGTGGGCCAATCGCTCCTAAGACGCGCAAAAGCAGGGGAAGATATAAGAAACGAATTTAAAGCCTATATAAACAACATCGATCATGATGGCATTGAACCAGAAGATATAATGTCCCATCAAACGGTTGTCTGGAGTTGGCCAGAATAAGGGCTCTCCAAATTTTAAGGTGGTTCTAGGTGGTTGAGGAAAAATCAACCGACGAA
>JAKSVD010000140.1 GCA_024408305.1 Bacilli bacterium
TTTAAAGTAACAACACCATCTTTGTCTTTAAAATCTAATTCATCTACTTTATAAGGTGTTCTAACATAATTGTGTTGAATATATCTTGTCCTAGTTCTATATAATTGAAACTTAAACATGTTAGAATCATCTACACAATTTTCAAATTGTTGTTGACGTTTATTTCTAAATTTGCTTTTACCATTACTATTGTCTGCTAATATTATTGCTGGAATACCCGAGCATCATGATTGGGAAGACCATCAGATTATTGGCATCAACAAGTTGTCTTATCATTCTACATTACAGTTGCCTTCACTAAAAAAAGATTGTAAAGAGATACATTCGCTCGATGGTATTTGGAAATTCCATTGGTCGAAGGATCCATGGTCTAGGCCTATTGGTTTTTATAAAGAAAATTATAATGTCGATTCCTGGGACGATATTATCGTTCCGGGAAATTGGCAGATGCAAGGCTTTGGCAAACCAATTTATACAAATATTAAATATCCTTTCAAGAAGAATCAGCCAAGTGTTACTGATGAACCTCTTGAAGATTATTATTCATATGAACACAGAAATCCGGTAGGTTCATATGTAACCGATTTCGAAGTTACCGATGATATGCTCGGTAATAATCTTATTCTTCATTTTGCAGGAGTACATTCGGCCTTCTATGTTTGGGTGAATGGTAAGAAAGTAGGTTATAGTCAGAATGCAATGTCTCCTGCTGAATTTGATATAACAAATTATGTCAAGAGGGGAAATAACAGAATGGCTGTTGAGGTGTACCGATGGTCGGATTCTAGTTATCTCGATGACATAGATATGTGGCGACTCAGCGGTATTTTCCGTTCTGTAGAACTATGGGTGCGTCCTCTTGTTCATATCAGCGATTATCATGTAGAAGCCGTTCTGTCTAATGATTTTAACCACGCCGATATTCAGGCAAGAATAGACTTATGTAACCTTGGGAAGAAGAATGCAAAAAAATTAATAGCTAGATTAAATATTGATGGAGAAACTATATCCAAAAATGTTAATGTAATTGCTTCACATGATACCGTCAAAGTAAGCTTATCCTATTGTCTCGAACATCCTAAGCTTTGGTCGGCCGAAAAGCCTAACCTGTATCCGTATAGTGTTGAGTTGGTCGATGAGTCTGGCGAAGTTGTGGAACATTTCGATTATCACATAGGCCTTAAACGAATTGAAATTGCAGGAACAGTAATGAAAATCAATGGGCAGAATGTGAAATTCCGTGGAATAAACCGCCATGATCACCATCCTCGTATGGGTCGATTTGTAGACGATGCAACCATAGAATTAGATGTAAAGCTCATGAAGCAGGCCAATATCAATTTCTTGCGCACATCGGTATATCCAGATCTTGAATATGTATACGAGATTTGCGACCGATATGGTATGTATGTAATGGACGAGGCTAATCAGGAAACTCATGATTATGGAATTAAAGACCCTTATCTTGGCAATAATCCTGATTTGAGGAAAATATATGTCGACCGCGCTCTCTCTTTAGTGGAAAGAGATAAAAATCATCCATGTGTCGTACTTTGGAGTCTTGGCAATGAAGGCACTGTCGGTGAAAATATGAAAGCCATGCGTGAGACAATAAAGTCGGTAGTCCCAAGAGACTTTATTTTCTCGGATACTGATGAAGATTCCTCTGATTTAGCCGATTTCGGATATCCATATCCTCAGGAATTGAAAGAGATAGCTGAAAAAGAAACTTCGAAGCCTCTTCTCTGCCGAGAATATGCTCATGCAATGGGTAATTCTTTGGGAAATTTTGAGGAATATTGGGATGTTATTTATTCCGATTCTTCTATTGTGGGAGCTGCTATATGGGACTGGGCAGATCAAGGAATAGCAAAACCGCTTGATGGTAGTAAATTGAGGATGTCGGCCGATCTTTCGTTAAAGAATGATGAGTTCTGGGCTTATGGTGGAGACTTTGGTGATAACCCTAACGATAACCATTTCCTAATCAATGGTATAGTGGGTCCTGATCGTATACCTCATCCTCAGTATTTTGAGGTGCAGTATGTTTACCGTCCTGTAGATTTCTCTCTTGATGAGAAAGGCAATATCTTGAAACATAATAGGGATTTCTTTACTTCTCTCGATGAATATGATTACAAAATAGAGAAAAGCGGAGAAGGATCAGAAGAGCTTTTGAATGTATCTGCAATGCTGAAGGCCGATAAATTATGGGCAAATAAGGGTTTTGAGGTTGCTCGTCGCCAGTTTGTACTTAAAGATTATGATTACCGAAAACATTTGGAGGCAAATTATCCAGAAGGTAAGGGGGCGAAGAGATTTTTTGGTCCGAAGGTTGAACATCTCGAAGAAGGTTTGCGAATCGTGTGCCGTAATAGTTCTATGTTAATCGACAATAGAGGAGCACTTGCAGAGTGGATAGTAGAAGGAGAGAATCTCCTTTATTCGCCTCTGGAACCTTATTTCTGGAGTGGTTTCAATGATAACCAACTTGCAAGCGGATTGCCAGAACGAACATCAATGTGGAAACAGGCAGCCAATACCAGAGAAGTAAAATCTGTACATTGTTCTTCAGAGGGTGGCATAACGAAGGCTGTTATAGAATTTGGGTTGTCTGTTGGTGCTGATTATACATTGGAGTATAGCTTCAATAATGATGGAGAGATTATGGTTACAGCCAATTATACTCCAAAATCCGATAGCATTCAGTTGATTCCGAAATTCGGAATGCGTATGCGGTTGCCAAAAACATTCACTAATGTGGAGTGGTATGGACGTGGACCTTGGGAGAACTATCCTGATCGCAAACGTTCAGCTTTTATTGGTCATTACAAAATGCCTTTGCAAGACATCATGACGGAATATATATATCCTCAGGAAAATGGCAATCGCTCGGATGTACGCTGGTATGAGATTTCATCGAACAAAAAGACTATACATATTGATGGGGCTCAGCCTCTCAATATACAAGCATGTGATTACGGAGAAGAAGATTTGGGTGTCAATCATCCTTACGAGCTGACTAGAGGCCAGTTTGTAAACATGAATATCGATTTGAATGTTCATGGAGTTGGTGGTGCAGATACTTGGGGCAAGCGTGCACTTCCTCAATATACTATTGATGGAAACCAACCTTATTCGTTTACATTCTTCTTAATGGCAAAATAAATATTATAATGAGAAAAAAGACATTAGCTTTATTGGTATTCATTTTATTGGCTTTTTTGCCAATGAAGGGGAATCTACAACCATTCCAAAAGTTACAATTGCCGTATGATGCTACAGGCATAAGAAGCATATTACAAGATGAAACTGGAATGATGTGGATTGGAACCAGTAGGGGATTATTCTCATATAATGGATACAACCTTTATCGAGACAATTAGATTGATATGAGAGCAGCTCAAATGGCTGTTGATAATATCAGGTCTACTTCAGAATTTGGACAAGGCTATCGCTCTTGTCGATCAGGTGAGAGCTCGTGTAGGTATGCCTAAGATTGAGGAGGTTGAAAAAACTGCTACTCAAGAAGGTCTTCGCGATGTAGTCCGTCATGAGCGTCGAGTAGAGCTTGGATTTGAAGGTATTCGCCTCTTCGATTTATACCGATGGAATATGCTTAAAGATGCTGTAGATCGAATAAATGCTGAAGGTTCTAAATATGGTCTTTGGTACGAATATAGAAACTATCGCGGCGAACAAGAAAAAGAGTGGCCAATTCCTCAAAGAGAAATTGATAGCAACTCTATGCTCGAGCAGAACCCATTATGGAAATGAAGTTAATTGAATAATAAATGTGTGGAAATCCATCCATTTTGTCTTGTCGGTCAAAATGGATGGATTCTTTTTTTGATTAAAGAAAATGTCTTACTTCATCATGAATGAGATCTTCTGATCGCCGATCTGAATGCGGAATTCTCCGGCTTCGAGCAAAGGATTTCCGTTCTGGTCAACGTAAGCAAGATCACGCATTGGGTCAACTTCGAAGCTGATTGTCTCCGATGTTCCGGCCTTGATCAATGGCTTGCAGAAGTTGCGGAGTTCCTTCATCGGACGAGTGATGCTGCATGCTGGATCGGTGACGAACAAAAGCACAGGTTCCTTACCGTCAACATTGCCGGTGTTGCTCACTGTTACTTCTACAGTAAATGGCTTGTTGAGAGCGAGAGGAGCATCGTCAGTTTTTCCTACAATCTTAAGATCCGAATATGCGAATGTAGTATATGAGAGACCGTAACCGAATGGATAGAATGGCTCAGTGCTGATGTCCTGATAGTTACCCTGACCGCCGAATGGACGAGCAGCTTGACGCATATTATAATAAATAGGAA
>JAKSVD010000141.1 GCA_024408305.1 Bacilli bacterium
ATTCATCTTTGATGAAAAGCCTGGACAAGTCAGAATCGATTTCATTGAGACCTTCTGTAAACACACCAAGTCTCCGTTTAACGGGAAGCCATTCATCCTTGAGCTATGGGAAAAGGCCATGCTTCAGGTTGCTTATGGTTTTAAATATAAAGACACTGGTCTTAGAAGATTCAATGAGGTCATCCTTCTTATTGCTCGTAAGAATGGTAAAACAACGTTTGTTGCAGGCATTGACTTAGCTGAATTCTTTTTATCAAGAGGTGGAGTCGATATCGTATGTGCTTCTAATACGAACGACCAAGCATCAATCCTTTTTGAAGAGATCAATAATATGCGAGAACAATCGAAGTCACTCGCAAAACCTAGTAGAAGCAAAAAGAACATATTCTATATTTATTCGCCAAGAAACAAGAACAAGATCAAAAAGCTTTCTGGTCAATCTAGGAACTTGGATGGATATAACATAGAGGTTGGCTGCATCGACGAAGTTCATCAAATGACCGATTCAAAGGTCTATGATGCAATTAAGCAATCGCAATCAACCAAAGAAGAACCGCTGATTTTCATCATTACTACAGAGGGCAATGTGGTCGGTGGTTTTTTAGATAAGAAGCTCGAATATTGTCGCAAGATGATAAAGGGCGAAATAACTGATGAGCGTGTGCTTCCTTGGCTATACACGCAAGACAGTGAAAATGAGATCTACGTTGATAAGTCATCATGGCAAAAATCAAACCCATCATTAGGGAAAGTCAAGACGGTCCATTACCTCGAAGACATCATGAACAAGGCCAAGAACGACTTATCAACTAGACTAACAATGCTCTGTAAGGACTTTAACATTAAGCAATTAGAGTCTGGAACTTGGCTATCATTTGATGATTTGAATAACGAAGAGAAGTTCGATATTGATTTTATCAGAGATAGTTATGCGGTTGCCGGAGTAGATTTATCATCGACTACGGATTTAACAGCGGCAGTGTTGCTAGTAATAAAGGAAGGTAAAAAGTACGTGATTCCACATTTCTTCATGCCTGGAGATACGCTTCAAAAGAGAATGCAAGAAGACTCGGTGCCTTATGACATCTGGGTTAGAAAAGGGTTCATAACGTTGACTGATGGTTCCCAGAACGATTTCTCTAACGTAACTCAATGGTTCTTGAAGATGGTAAGGGAATACGAGCTAAGGCCTTTATGGGTTGGCTATGATCCTTGGAACTCACAATACTGGGTTGATGAAATGGAAGAAGCTGGCTTCACAATGGAAAAGATAAGACAAGGCGTATTCACATTATCTGAGCCTATGAAACAACTTGAAGCTGACCTAAAAAACAAAAAGGTTATCTATGATAACAACCCTATCTTGAAATGGTGCTTATCAAACACTCAAGCCAAGGTAGACATTAACGGAAACATACAGCCTTGTAAGTTGAACTCCAAATTCAAGCGAATTGATGGTGCTGTTGCGCTTATCATTGCTTATGCGGTGCTTAACAGATACATAAAAGAGTATGAAAACATGCAAAGTTAGGAGGAGTTTGAATGGGATTATTCGATATATTTTCTAGAAAAAAGAAAACATCTGAACCTGTATCTGGATTCAAAATGGTCCATGACTTCAGATTACCTCTTATACCATTTGGCGACAATATCATGAAAAGCGATGTCGTTATGATCTGCGTTGATCGAGTGGCAAGCCAATGCGCGAAGCTAAAAGGAAGATACGTAAAGGTTGATGATAAGGGAGTTCAAACCGAGAAAAGCGGTGAGCTCTCTTTTTTACTCAAGCATAAGCCAAATGAGCTAATGACTCCATATCAATTCCTTTACAAGGTTACTTCTTTATTGTTATTAAATAACAATGCGTTCATATATTCAATTTACGATAGGGACTCATTGAAGCTTAAAGCGATTTATCCTTTGATGCCAACGACGGTAGAACCGGTCGAGTATTCTGACGGAAGCCATACATACAAGTTCTATTTCAATGATGGAAATGTGTATGAAATTCCAACCGAGAACGTCATACATTTAAGAAGATTCTATACGAAGAACGATTTCTTTGGTGGCAATAATGCTGCAGCAGAGCATGATGCATTGCTTAAGACCGTGAAGATTAACGACGCATTGCTTCAAGGCATAGAAGCTGGAATGGAATCATCTTTTCAAGTAAAAGGCATTTTGAAGATAAACGGAATGCTTAAGGAAGCAGATAAGAATAGGCAAATTGATGAATTCACGAGAGCGATCAAGGAAGCGTCAACTAATAATTCATCTATTATTCCAATGGATGCTAAAGCGGAATATACGCCACTTGAGGTTGATCCAAAGCTGGTCGATGAGCCAACTCTTAAGTTCATCCAATCCAAGATACTCGATTACTTCGGAGTGAGTGAAGCAATCTTTAATAACAACTATGATGAGAATGAATATAACTCATTCTATGTATCGACGATAGAGCCTTTAGCTATTCAACTTAGCGAGGCTTTTTCTTTAGGCCTTTTAACAACTAATCAACTAGAAAGAGGAGAGGAGATCATATTCTTTTCTGAAAGACTTCAATATGCATCCTGGAACACAAAAGTAGGAGCAATTGAAAAGTTGATGGGGCTTGGAATTATGTCTCTAAATGAGTCAAGAAACCTTTTAGGTTTAGAGCCTATCGAAGGTGGAGACAAGAGACTTCAATCGCTTAATTATGTTGATGCTGATAAGGCTAATTTATACCAAGTTGGAAATACAGATAATGAGGAGGAAAACCAAAATGGATAAGACAAAAATTGAAAGCAGACTAGCAAATGTCGAATTCAAAGAACAAGAAGACAACAAAATGGTCCTTGAAGGATATGCGCTAGTTTTTAACCAAGAGACGCTCATTGGCGACGAGAAGAACGGATTTATTGAGTCAATCGATAGATCTGCTTTAGCAAATGCCAACATGAAAGACGTCCCTATGAAATACAACCACAATGATTCGTTCTTGATTATTGCGAGAACTCGTAATAACTCATTGCAATTAACTGTGGATGAAATTGGTTTAAAAGTTCGTGCTGAGCTAATCGATACGGAATCCAACAAGGATATCTATAAGATGGTTCGCGCAGGACTTTTAGATAAGATGAGCTTTGCCTTCACTGTAAGCTCTCAGAAGATTGACAGAAGCGGCGACATTCCAAAGAGAACTATCACGGGTATTGATAGACTTTACGATGTGAGTGTCGTTGACTTACCTGCTTATGATCAAACTTCGATAGTGGTAGGTCGCTCTTTAGCGTTGGTGGATACCGAACTAAAGGCCATGGATATGGAAGACCAAAAAGCGAAAGCTGAAGTCATCAAGAAAAGAATTCATATCAAAACAAATTATTAATGGAGGAAATTAAACGATGAATTTATTCGCAAGATTAAAAGAAATCGACGCTAGATTAGCCGAGATTCGTACTGCATCAAATACTGAAAACGATGTAGAAAAATTAACTGCATTCGATTCTGAATGCGACAAGCTTCATGAAGAAAGAAAAATGATTGAAGCAAAACTTAACATCTCTTCTAAGACTGAAGTTAAACCAGTTATGGTTGAAGCGAAATCCGAAAACAAGGAAGTCTTAGAAAAACGTGGTATTGATTTAAAGGAAAAGAGAACAATCGTTGTTTCAAGCGATGAAATCTTACTTCCAAATCACGTAAGCAACAACTTAGCTCCAGTTCCATTTAGAGAAGTCTCTACTTTAGTAGACAGAGTCAAAGTTGTTAATCTTAACGGCGGTGAAACATACACTAAATCTTTCGTCAAGAACCATGGCGTTGCAGGATTAACTGCTGAAGGTGGCGCATATGCAGAAACTGAACCAGAATTTGGATACTGCACAGTCACTAAGGTCAAAGTCACTGCTTACACTGAAATCACTGAAGAATTAGAAAAACTTCCAGCAATCAACTATCAAGCAGAAGTCTTAAAGAACATCAATGTATCTTTACGCAAAAAGATCTCTGAACAAATCTTACGTGGTGCTGGCGATTCTAACACATTTACTGGTATCTTCTCTGCAAAGGCAGTCGCTTTAGCTGATTCTGAACCATTAGAAATCTCTGAAATCACTGATACAACTTTAGACGATATTATCTTCGCTTATGGCGGTGATGAAGAAGTCGAAGGTGGTGCTGTCTTAATCTTAA
>JAKSVD010000142.1 GCA_024408305.1 Bacilli bacterium
CTTGATATCTGCATCGACGTACATGCATCCTTCGCACGCGCCAACCATTTTTAAATAAACAATGCCGTCCTTGAATCCAATGTATTCAATGTCTCCGCCTTCTCTTTGAAGGAATGGGCGAACCTTGTCTAATGTGTTTTCAATCTGAATGTCAATTTCTTCCATAGCGGCACCTATTCTAGATACTTTTATTTGTTTTTACAACAAATGTGATAAGAATATTCCGAATTGAATGTATAATGTCATTAGCTTATATGGAAGAAATCAAAAGACGTTTAAAACCAAGTGAAAGAAAAATCCTAAGAGGCATTATGCGTCTTAAGGAATTGGGACTAGAACCAACGATGGATGGCCTAGCCGATTATCTTAACGGTGAACTTAATGAAGGAACCTATCCTTTAAAGGATGACGAAGGTTTCTCTTCTTTAGCAAAATCTCCAAAGAAGATAAAAAATAAGATTAATCTCCTGGTGAGATATGGCTACATCCGATTGGTTTACGACGAGAAACTCGATGAGAGATTCCTCTATCTTGGCGAAAAGGGGATAGAAGAAGCTAAGAAAACGACTCTTAAATCCAATAAGCAAAAAGAAGTTATTCAATTTAGAAAGATTAAATAAAGGAGAATCATATGGCAAAAGAATTAGATTGCTTTGAAAACTGGCCTTTCGTTGTTCCTGATCTAGACAAGGCTTGCGTGAAAATCGAGAAGCTTGTTGAAGAGATGAACAACGCTAGTGATGGACCAACCGCGCTTGCTGTCTATAAGAAGATGGGCAAGTTCACAGACAAGATTATGGATGACCTAACCCATATCTCAGTCTTGTACAGCTTAGAGACTACAAACGAAGAATACTCAAAGGCAAACGAGTATGTTGATAACAACAGCCCTAAGCTCTCTGCATACATGCAGGAGTTCACAAAGGCAATGATCAACTCTAAGCATAGAGACTACCTCGAAGAGAAGCTTGGTGAATTCATTTTCACAATGTTCGACTATTCACTCAAATCATTCGACGAAAAAATCATCGAAGAAGCAGTGGAAGAAAATAACCTCGTCACCGAATACATGAAGGTACAGGCATCTGTCAGAATTAAATTCAGAGGCGAGGAATACAACATGTCCCAGATGGGCAAATTCCTCACAAGCAACGATAGAGAAACTAGAAAAGAAGCATCAAACGCATACTACAAGGCTCTTGATTCGTTCAAGGACACATTTGAGGAAATCTACGATAAGCTCGTCAAAGTCAGAACCAGAATGGCGAAGAAGATGGGCTATGAGTCATACACTGATTTAGCCTATATCAGAATGAGCCGCTACGACTACACTCCAGAAATGGTCGCATCATATAGAGATCAGATCGCAGAAGTCGTTACTCCAATCGCAACAAAGCTTGCTAAAGAGCAGGCTAAGCTCCTTGGATTAAAGTCACTTAAGGTCTATGACCTTGGCTCACATTTCCAGAACGGCAACCCAATCCCTAACGGCACAACAGAGGATAAGGTCAACGCAGCAAAGAAGATTTATAAGGAACTCTCACCAGATACCGATTATTTCTTCAATTTCATGGTTGATCACCACCTCATGTTCTTAGATGCTAAGCCAGGCAAACAGTCAGGCGGATATATGACATATTTCCCTGTCCACAAATGCCCAATCATCTTCTCAAACTTCAATGGAACCTCAGGCGATGTTGATGTCTTAACACACGAATTCGGACATTCATTCCAGGCATACGCTGCTAGAAACATCGCAATCTCCGAATATCGCGCTCCAACAATGGAATCTTGCGAATGCCATTCAATGTCTATGGAATTCTTCGCAGAACCATACATGAGCTATTTCTTCGATAACCCAGATAAGTATCGCTACGTCCACCTTGCTGATTCAATTTCATTCCTCCCTTACGGAGTAACTGTTGATGAATTCCAGCACTGGGTCTACGCAAATCCAGATGCAACTCCAGCTGAAAGAGATGCTAAGTGGCATGAACTTGAAGTCAAATATACACCATATAAAGTTAAAGCATATAAAGGCTGCAAATATATGGAAGAAGGCCATAGATGGCTTACACAGAACCATATCTTCGCAAGCCCATTCTATTACATCGACTACACCCTTGCTCAGGTTATCGCATTCGAGTTCTTCAATCTCGACAGAAAGAATCACGAAAAGGCATGGAAGAAGTACATGAAGCTCTGCAAGATGGGTGGAAAGTATCCATTCGTTACTCTTATCAACAACGTTGGATTGAAGTCACCATTCGAACCTGGAGTCCTCAAGAAGACCGTTAGACCACTTGTCAAAGTCTTAAAGGATTATCATCCAGAAAACTTCTAATCACCAGGGAGAAGCAATTCTCCCTTTTTGATTGCCTTATCTTTATTAATATTTAATAATCTTTGTAATATTAACCCAAAATAGGAGAAGAACTATGAAAGTTTTATTAATAAATGGTTCCCCAAATGTAAAAGGCTGCACAAATAGGGCCTTAAGAGAAATTAAAGATGAATTAATTAAAGAAGGCATCGATGCAGAGATTTTTTGGATCGGCAATAAACCGATAGGCGGATGCATGGCTTGTGGTCAGTGTAGAAACAACGATGGCTGCATCATCAATGACAAGGTCAATGAATTCGTTGAACTAGCAAAGGGATGTGATGCATTCGTATTTGGTTCACCTGTTTACTATGCCGGTTGTGCAGGAAACATGAAATCGTTCCTCGATAGAGCCTTCTATTCTGGTGGCAAATATCTTCGTGGTAAATTAGGTGCGGCGGTTGCCTCTTCACGTCGTGGGGGATCAACATCCGTATTCGATGAAATAAACAAGTTCTTCACTATCTCAGAGATGCCTGTTGTGTCGTCATGCTATTGGAATGAGGTTCATGGAAGCAATGCTGAGCAGGTTGAACAGGATCAAGAAGGCTTATATACCATGAAGGTCTTAGCAAGAAACATGGCGTATCTTCTCAAATGCATTGATGCAGGCAAGAAAGCGGGTATCGAAAAAGAAGATGTAGGGCCAAGGGTCTGGACTAATTTTGTTAGATAGTTTTTATGGAATGGTATTGGATTCTATTAATATCAATCGCCTCTTTGTTAGCCCTGATTTTGGTAATACTTTTCGTTTTGGCTGTAATTGGTTTTAACACCGCGTTCTCAAGAGATGACCCACATCCTTTCGATCAAATTGAACTTACAGGAACAAAATACGAAGGTTTTGAAGACTTAATTATTCCGGCCTTTCAATACATGAGGCCTATTCAATATGAAGATTGTTGGATAGAATCATTCGATGGCTTAAAGCTTCACGCTAAATACTATAAAGGTAAAACGGATAAGTTGGTCCTCATGGTACATGGATATCATGCAGATCCGTTGAACAATTTTGCAATTGCCGGAAGAAGATTTCTTGAAGATGGCTACAGTTTATTGATGATAGATCAAAGAGCTCATTCAATAAGCGAGGGCAAATGGACGACGTTCGGTGTCCACGAAAGCAAAGACGTTCTTAGATGGATGGAATATATCGATTCAACAATTAAGCCATCCATGATGATTGCCTATGGCGTTTCGCTTGGCTGCGCTACCTTAGAACTTGCCTCGTCTTCTAAGATGCCTGAGTCTCTAAAATGTTTAATCCTTGACTGTGGGTATGCATCACCTTTAGATCAGATGAAAGAGTCTTTTGCTAAAAAACTTGGCCTATTAGGTGAAGTGGTGGTTCAAATGTTCTTCCCGATCGTTTGTCCTATGATTGGAAGATTCAATATTCTAAAGAAATGCTATAAAGAGCTAGAAAAAGCCTCTGTGCCTTGTTTCTTCATCCACGGCGGAAGAGATTCAATGGTCCCACTTGAAGAGGGCGAGAAGAGCTATAATCACTGTAATGCAAGAAAAGAAAAAGCATTCTTCCCTGATAGCGAGCACAATTCATGCTTCATGATGCATGAGGATGAGATCGTATCTAAGTTAAATGCTTTCCTTGATTAGATTGAGAAGGAGAGATTAGGCTCGAGGGTTAATGTCACCTTCGAGTTTTCTTTATCGATTGCAAGTTCCTTAATCTTCGCTTTTCCGTCGGTGATGCTTGATGCTTCAATCTGGACATTGAATGTGAAGTCATCTAAGCCAGTGAATTCAAGGTTTCCAACAGATGCAATTT
>JAKSVD010000143.1 GCA_024408305.1 Bacilli bacterium
GTCTAAAAGCATTTGCTCAACGTTCTTCAATGAATCTCTAGACCTAATCGCCCCATTGACGGTGTTGTATATTAAATAATGTTTGTCTGATTCGATGTAATAGATATCCATGACATCGGTCTTGACCAAGCCATCGCCTGAGTTGATAACAATAAAATTGTTCTTTAGGCGTTTCTGGAGTCTGACCGCCTTCTCAATTTTCAACGAGAAGAGAAGGTATTCAACTGGCTTGACTAGGAAATCCATCGCTTCCGCTTCGTATCCTTTTATAGCGTAGCCAGCATTGTTTGTGACAAAAATGATCGTGCAGTTCTTGTCCTTTAGCCTGAGCTTTTTTGCAGCCGTCATGCCATCTAAAACAGGCATTTCGATATCCATAAAGACAATATCGAATTGTTTCTCTGAGACAAGGAAATTCATGCCATTAGAAAATGTTTTGTATTCTAAAGTTTCACCACTTTCTATTTTGTATTGTTCGATATAGCGCGAAAGAGTAGAAGCATACTTTGCGTCATCTTCAACGATTGCAACTTTGATCATAGCCTTATTATAACAAAAACGACTTAAACTAATAGAAGATGACATAATTTACGTTTTTTTGGCTCTAGATTTCAAACACAAAGCCTTCTTTTGCATTTTATGACAACAAATGCCTACTATTTACCTCAGAATAAACGCCACATCATGCATTTGAAATGTTGAATATAAAAGAGGGCACTGTCCAACGGCCCGGTCGAAGGGGTCAACTCCAGGGCCAAGACGCTCAAGAAGCTCTATTGCGGATACCAAAACAGGAAGAGGTTTTCCGAGAGGATTGTAATGATCGTTAACGGCAGGAAAGGGAAAAAATAGACGCAAAAAAGGTGCCGGAATTTCCCGACACCCTACTGTGCCACGTAAGTGGAATTTTGCATCGACCCTACAAAACCCTAAAATTTTTTATAGGACCTCTTTTTCTTTTTAATCTCTTTGAATTCTTTGACTCTAAGAAGCTCTTTTGCTCTAGCAACCAATTCCTTTGAAGGGCCTTTGGTTTCTCTTAGGGAATAAGGGATTCCAAGCTTATCCCATTTCATGATTCCGAGGGAATGGTATGGCAATACCTCTACTCTACGGATGGTTGGGATATTTAGCAGGAAGTCTCCGGTTCTTCTAAGATCTTCCTCGTCATCAGTCAATCCAGGGACTAGGACATATCTGATCCAGATGTCCTTGCCTTTTTCTCCTAGATATTTAGCTAATTCGAGAATATTTGCATTTCCGAACCCTGTGAGGCCTTTGTGCTTATCCTCATCTATTTCCTTGATGTCTAGCAAGAAAGTGTCTGTAAGCTCCAATAAAGCGTCAAATTTGGCCATGAATTCAGGATCCCCGCTGTTGAATGGGTTACCTGCAGTATCAATTGCCGTATCTACACGCTCTTTTTTTAGAAGAGTGAATAACTCTAGGAGGAAGTCGATTTGGAGAAGAGGCTCTCCACCGCTTATGGTGACGCCTCCGTTATCTCTCCAATAATCCTTATAAGGTATGACTTTATCAAAGACTTCTTTCGGAGTCATTTCGATGCTTTTAGTCTTCGCCCAGGTTTCCGGGTTATGGCAGTATCTGCAGCGCATATTGCAGCCCTGCATAAATATAACATACCTAACGCCTGGACCGTCGACTAGACCAAAGCTTTCGAATTTATTGATGTTTCCATTAAAGAGTCTCATGGCAGGTTCTATTGATGACGTCCTGCTGCTGTTCCTTTGTGAGGTCAATGAACTTGACTGCATAGCCGGAAACACGGATTGTGAAGTTAGCGTATTCAGGCTTTTCTGGGTGTTCCATAGCATCGATCAACTTATCTGTTGAGAAGACGTTGACGTTGAGGTGATGTGAACCCTTTGAGAAGTATCCATCTAAGACCTGAACGAGGTTTGAAACCTGCTCATCTTCGCTGTGGCCTAATGCTGATGGGTTGATTGTCTGAGTATTTGAGATACCATCGAGTGCCCAGTGATATGGAAGCTTAGCAACTGAGTTGAGGGATGCGAGAAGACCATTCTTTTCTGCTCCGTATGATGGGTTTCCACCTGGAGCGAATGGTGTCCATGCCTTACGTCCGTCTGGAGTTGCGCCTGTTGCCTTACCGTAAACAACGTTTGAGGTGATGGTTAAGATTGAGGTTGATGGCTCTGCGTTTCTATAGCAGTGTCTCATTCTGATATCATCCATGAATGTCTTTAAGAGCCAAATAGCCATTTCATCTGCTCTATTGTCGTCGTTACCGTAGCGTGGGAAGTCGCCTTCGACTTCGAAATCCACTGCTAATCCGGATTCATTACGGATAGGTGTGACTTTTGCGTATTTGATAGCGCAGAGTGAGTCAACAACGTGTGAGAAACCAGCGATACCGGTTGCAAATGATCTCTTGATGTTTGTGTCTAAGAGAGCCATTTCTGCAGCTTCGTAGTAGTACTTATCGTGCATGTAGTGGATAAGGTTGAGGGTGTTGACATAGATTCCCGCTAACCAGTTAAGGGTTGCTTTGAATTTACGTTCCACTGCTTCCCATGTAAGAACGCTGTCAGAGAGTGGCTTGAAGCATGGACCGACCTGGTCGCCTGTCTTTTCATCAACACCACCGTTGATTGCGTATAAGAGAGCCTTTGCAAGGTTTGCACGTGCTCCGAAGAACTGCATTTCTTTGCCGGTCTGTGTTGCGGAAACGCAGCAGCAGATTGCATAGTCATCGCCCCAATATGGCTTCATGACATCGTCATTTTCATACTGGATGGATGAGGTTGTGACTGAGATTCTTGCACAATAATCTCTGAACTTCTTTGGAAGTCTTGGAGAATAGAGAACTGTGAGGTTTGGTTCTGGGGATGGGCCCATGTTCTCAAGTGTGTGGAGGATACGGAAGTCGTTCTTTGTAACGAGTGGTCTTCCATCGATTCCTGAACCACCGACTTCAAGGGTTGCCCAGACTGGGTCACCAGAGAAGAGCTGATTGTATGATGGAATACGTGCGAATTTGACCATTCTGAATTTCATGATCATGTGGTCGACGAGTTCCTGAGCGTCTTTTTCGGTGATGATGCCGTTCTTCAAGTCTCTTTCAACATAGATGTCTAAGAATGTTGAGATACGTCCAACTGACATAGCTGCGCCATTCTGTGTCTTGATAGCAGCTAAATATCCGAAGTATAACCACTGGAATGCTTCGTGAGCATTTGCAGCAGGTCTTGAGATGTCATATCCATAGGATTCTGCCATCTTCTTCATGTCCTTAAGAGCTCTGATCTGGAGAGCGATTTCTTCTCTCTGGCGGATGACTTCATCAGTCATTGTGCCATCTGAGCACTTGTCTAAATCATTGATCTTATCTTCGATTAAGATATCGATACCATAGAGTGCGACACGGCGGTAGTCACCGACGATTCTTCCTCTACCATAGGTATCTGGCAAACCGGTGATGACGTGAGTGTGTCTCACCTTCTTCATATCGTTTGTATATGCATCAAATACTGCGTCGTTGTGTGTACGGACATAGTTTGTGAATGCATAATGGATTCTGCTGTCGATTTCATATCCATATGTGGATGCAGCCTTTTCAGCCATCTTGATACCGCCAAATGGCATGAATGCTCTCTTCAATGGCTTATCTGTCTGAAGACCGACGATCTTTTCGAGCTTCTTATCTAAATATCCAGGGCCGTATGCTGTTAAACCCTGAACGAGTTTTGTCTCACAATCGAGGACGCCGCCTTTAGCGCGTTCTTCTTTCTGTAAAGCCTGGAGTTTTTCCCAAAGCTTTGTTGTTGCTTTTGTAGGTCCTTTAAGGAATTTCTCTCCACCATAGTATGGAGTGTAGTTTTTCTGGATGAAGTCACGAACGTTGATCTCTTCTTTCCAAATAATTCCGTTAAAGCCTTCCCACTGTTCTAATATTCTCATAAATATCCTCCAAATGGGTGGTTTTCACCGCCAGGAGATATTATGCATTAATAAAGCATAATTGCCTATCAATATACTTGAAATGTTAAAAATATTGCGTGATTTGACTCAAATGTACCTAAAGTCACAAAAAAACCGATGACTTTGATCACCGGTTGATAATTCTTTTCTGGTGGCTAGGGGGGGACTCGAACCCTCGACATATCGGGTATGAGCCGATTGC
>JAKSVD010000144.1 GCA_024408305.1 Bacilli bacterium
GGCCTTTGTCTCTTTTTCAGCTTTCTCTTCTATAGAGTCTTCTTTTATTTCTTCAACTGGAATGGTCTTAGTCTTCATCTCTTCGATCTTCTTCATCAAGGCTTTGTTGTCCTTGACGAATTGAGTGTTATCTTTCTTTAGTTTTGCGTTAGCGTCAACCAGTTCTGCTTTCTCGCACAATGACTCTGCTGTCTTGGTTAATTCCTTGTTGGCTTCCATGAGAGCGGTGTTCTCTTCAATCAATTTCATGAGTTGTTCAGATAGTTTGGCACTGATTTTATTAGACTCCTGCAACATTTTGTATGTCTCCTCATATCTATCGAGAAGGGCATTCAAAGTCGTCTCAAGAGTGAACATGTCTTTAACATCCTGGAATGATGCGATTTTGATATCTTTATTTTCTTCCATCGTTATTTCTTTCCTTTCTTGCTAGTAAGGCGTTTATATGTTCCATCTAGCAATTCGTAGAACACTTTCTGCTCGCCAAGTCGTTTATAGGCCTCTAAATCGCCATTTAGAAGCCCAGAATTGATAAGGCTGAGCAAATATTCGGCTTTCTCAATTTGCTGTCCGTTACGAATTAAACAGAGATTGTATTTGTCATAGTTCTTAGCGGCTTTATAGTGGAGCTGTGCAATGACATATTGGCCTTTCCTGTATGCCCCGTCGCCATTTCTAAGGTTATCCTCGACTGACAGGCTCTTTCTTGTGAGCGTATTTGATAGTGCTAATACATAATTGACTTCATCATCGGATGAGGCGAGTGTGGAAGCCTGCGACAATGCATATAACGCCGATTCAACCGTACCACTTGCCATGAGTTTTCTCGCTTCTTCGATCCATTCGGTATATGTGGCGTTTCCATCAAAGTAATATTTGACCTGTTCGAGGTCGGTAATCTCCGGCAGTGGAGACAATATCTCTTCCCTCACATCTTCCGGCAAATCATCTTCGATTACGATGAATGTGTCCCTTGCACGGGTGCACGCTACATAGAATTTGTTGAAGAAGGTTCTGCAGATTGTTGATCGCTTTCCTTCGCCTTTAATCATTTCTGAGAAGTAGTATTTGGCGTTTGATAGCATGTTGTATAAAACAACTCTCCTCCACTCGATGCCTTTTGCCTCATAGATGGTGAACATATAGTTCTTTCTAAGAGTTGGGTATTTTTCTTCAAGATAATCTTTGGTAGTCTCATCAGGAACGATGATCATCGCTGCTGAATCCTGTGCCTGCTTAAGAATTGTGTACTCTAGTTTTTTGTCAAAGAGTTTGGTGGCCCATCTCTTCTCTTTGTCATCGGCATCATCAGAGTTGTCGTTAACTTTTGCAACATCATCCATATAGGAACCAAGCCATTCGGTTCTTTTTTCCTGGAGGCCTGCTAAGTATTTGCGAAGCCCAACATTTGTACGGTGCATGTCTGTTAACTGGACTCCATCTTTTAATTCGCAGTTGAGGACATCTCTAACCGCCGTGCTTAAAACGCCATCGTCAAAGACAGTAGGGTTTATTGTCTGATGCGGGTCGCCATAGAAGAAGATGTTAGTGGAGTTGGCTTTAAGAGAGCGGAGTAACACCCTTAATTGGAGAGAAGTGAGATCTTGAACCTCATCAATTATGATGGTTCTAGTTCTTCTACCGGATTTGCCTTTTAAAGCAACTAACGCATCAATCGCCCAGTCATTGTCATCATATTTATTGCCTTTGCAGTACACCTCATAGTAGGTGTGGCATACATCATATATATTCTGAATCTGATCTTTTGTTAAGTAGTGAACGCCGGTTGAATCGTTATTTGCCTCATGCGATAGCTGAGACTTGAACTCATCCTCTGTTAAAACATGTCTTCCTTTACCTGTTGACCACGCATAGTCAAACAAGGCCTTTGATCCCTTGTACATGCCACGGTAATAAGTAAATACAAGTCTAGCTGTGTCAGGCATATCTTTGATGTACTTGATGTCGCTTGTACGCTTTCCGCCTTTTCCATTTTTAGCGATGTAGTAGTCCTCAAACCATTTTACGAATGTCTTTTCGTCGGATAGACCTTTTTCAACCTTGCTCTTTGCTACGTATTTAAAGTAATCTGGCAAAGTGTAACAATGAGGGGTGATCTCATAGGCTTTGATCTGTTCAATGGCCTTGTCTTTCAGGGCGGACTGGAATGTGATGTAGGCAATTGAATCTTTGTCCTCGTCATTCCTTTCCTCGAGCGTCTTATGGATAAGCCAGTATTGGTCGATTGAGTCGAGCGTTTTACCTGAACCTGCACATCCGTATGTGACAGAAGGACCTTCGCTTTTGGAAGAAATCTTGTATTGCTCTGTTGTCAATTCTGGTAAATAGAAATTTCTGTCTTTATGCTCAGGGGCAAAGATTTCGAAGTCATTTTCCTGATACTTATAAGGTTTATCGTTCTTTGACCTCTCGATATCCTCGTCATGTTTGTTTGTTGTGAACTTGCGAATGTATATGTCACCTGCGCACCCTTCTCTATCGGTGAAGTCTTTGCCATACCAGAACCAGATTCTATGGGCAGGGATATTTTTCATTCTTACTTTGTAATTTATGTGGAAGAATGGAGCGTTCATCTGAAGACTAGACACAAAGTATTTAAGAAGTGCTAGTCCATTGAGAGTTTTCATGTTTCTAACAATCTCAATAACCGCATTCTTGGCTTCAGGCGACAAATCTGCATATTCTTTTTTGGCGTTCTTGTGGATAAATACGCGCCTGATATTTGAGATGCTTTCGTCTTTGAAATCTTCTTTAAGGAGCCTTTCTGTAAACTCATTCCATTCAGGAGTAGTTTCGTATGCTTCTTGTTCGTTCAACTCGCTTCTAAGGTCGTAGATTTTTTCTCTCAAGGCGTTATTGTCTTGGGCAGTTTTCTCCTGTCTATTATCTACGTAGTCACGAATTCTGCCTGTTATCTTATTGAGCTTGCTGAGATCCAATTTGTTGTATTCACTAACTTTGTTACGGATTTTGGAGTGAGCCAAAGCAACCTCGGGAAGGTTCTTTTGCGATGTCGGCATCGCGCTATAGCCTTCAATTAAGGACTGAGCCACTTTAGAGAACGCCCTTAAGCTCTTTTCTTTTAACTGGAGATTCACTTCGTTCAACCAAGCCTTTGTAAATTTCGACTGCTGTTTTGTGAAGGAATCGATTTTGCCCATGACCGTTTCAAATCTGTCGGTTATCGTGATGAACGGAATTGTTTCCAATTCTTCGTTATCGGAACTGATTCTTATAGATATGGAATCATCGTTAACGATAAAAATCGTTTCTTCCTCTGCAAAACCAGGAAACTCCGGTTTGAAATCATTGGTTAACGTCACGGATGGGAAGTGTTTGTTGAATGCTTCCCTGAATTGTTTCGAATACACTTCCTTATTGAATCTGGCGTCTACCTGCCGTTCAACATAGCCGTCATTATATTTTGCGTTCGCTTTTTTAACCAGGTATTTGACCGCAGGGCATTCGTCAAAGCCTTCGTCATATGGCTCAAATGGTTCGGCTTCGGCACAGTCCTTAGTCTCGACGTTAAAAACATAGTCTTTTTTGCCAATGCTGTAATAAACTTCGATTACAGTCATGTCATTCAAGTGGTGGTCGCCTTCATAATAAATGGAATTGATGACCACATTCTCTTTATCCAAATAAGTTTGAGATGTTTCTAAGAGAATCTCATTTATCAATTGTCTCTCGACTTGTTCTTCGATGTATTTTTTACCGATGTTAAATGCAATGGTGTTTTCTGTACCGACATTAAAATCGGAAAAACCAACTAAAGGGTAGGTTGCCTCTGAATACGCTTTTTTTAACCCTTCATCGCTATATAAGTCGAATGTATTCGCGAATCTATCTCTGTCAGGGGAACAGAACGTGGCTTGAAACGACTGGTCAAACTTGTCCAAATCCTTTATGAACTGTACATATACTTTGTTGCAGTTATAGTTTTCTTGAAAATCTGCGCTTGGTTCATAGCTCGCAATAAAAGAATATACATCTCCCGTCGCAGGGTGGGTGAATATTTCGTGTATTCTCTGAATGACTTTTCCAGCCTTTTTGGCAAACTCCTTAGCGCCATACCCTAAGCAATCATGAACCACTTTCTCCGCGCCTTTTTGTATGGTGAACTTAA
>JAKSVD010000145.1 GCA_024408305.1 Bacilli bacterium
GGACAATAGGAGATATCAAGGACGCTCAGGAAATGATGCAGGGTTCGATATTTGATGATGAAATTGATATTGAAACATCACAGCATTAGCTAACCGAGAACAGACCCAATAAAGACTTTATTTATTTTTCAATGTACTTGATTGGGGTTCGCTCATATCGAACGACGAAGTTTTCTTTGATTGATTTTCCGTAGTATTTGTTTGAAATTGGACAGATGTCAGCGGTGAAGAATTTCCTTCCGCTTTGCTTATTGATAGTATCGATATTGTTTGGCCTTTTCGGATTTCCATTCCAATTGTTTTTGTCGTGCCATACGATATTTTTGTACACTCCGACAATAATGTCGTTGTATAAAGCTACCACATATTTACATTTGCTTGCTCTCTGAATGTTTACTTTCCAGTATCCGCGAACTGAGTCATAAATTTCCTGTGCGCTCATCCCATGTTTATAAAGACCATTAATCTTGAAAGCTACTAAATTGTCTGTGATGTCCGCCTTAGTCAATTCTTTTGCCCCATAAAGCAAATCGAAATCTTCAACCGAGAATGCTTCATGAGAATCTCCATGGCCAGATACGATATTAGTTAAAGAACCCAATATTTTCATTAAATTGATCAATGCGCTCTCGGCAGCGAACGCCTCTTCTTCGGTTAAATGCCAATTTAATAAATATTTCTTAACCTCTTTTCCGGATTCTTCGATTTTGTTGATGCGTTTTAATTTTTCTCTTTCGGAATTTAAATCTTTGCCCGCCTCTATTTGATGTGAGAACACTCTGTTGCCTTCGCCTTTTCCGATATAGAACACTTCGTTCTTTTCGCCATCGACAAGAGCATAGACATAGTATTTTTTGTCACCTTCTTCAAGGTAATTGATTGCCCCTTGGTTAAATGAATTCATAAACTTCTCTCCTAATCGATGTTTGTGTCTCTTTTCGTTACCGTGTCTCTGGCTTCTTCAAGACGTTCCTGATTCGATAATATATAGGTGTTGCCTTTTGTTCTAGTTATAGCTGTATAAACGATTTGCCTATTAAGCAGTGGGTGCCCCTTTGAAGTTGGCAATATGCATAGAATCTGGTTATAGTCAGAACCCTGTGACTTATGGATTGAAATAGCATAAGCCTCATCAATCTCAGATATTGAAATTAGACGAAGCGGGTAAAACACAAAATGGCCAATTTTAAAGATTTTGTCTTCTTTTTTTCCGTCTTCTGAGATGATTGCTGAAGCTTTCTTAACCATGAAATATAGGGTTTTGTCTCCTTTGAAGGAAATCAATATGCCTGAGTCCCCGTTGTAGAGGTCCATGGACTTGTTATTTTTATTGATCATCATTATTTCGCCGGGGAAATAATTGAGGACGGATGATACGGCCCTTTTATTTATGAAATTTGACTTAATGAACCTGTTAATTGTCTTAACGCCTCTATCGCCTTCGTTTTCGGCACAAAGGATTTTTGATTCTTCTGAGTATTTGAATATAGCATCAAGAACGTCAGTACCTTTTGACAAATCTACGCCTGTACATCGTTCTTGAAGAGTAGAGTAAAATTCTTTACCCCATGCATATACTATGTATTGGATTATTTGTCTCTGCGTTGCCGTTTCATGATCGCAAGAGTAATAGAATATAGGGCAGGTTTTCTTGTTTGTTATCGGATCTTTAATAACATCGGTTACCTCAAATTTATCGAACGAAACCCAATCTTTGCCGCTGACGGGGAGTTCTTCTCCGTGGTTGATGGCTTCTGCAAGTTCATAAATCTTGGTTTCTTGGCCGAAACGTCTTGATTCATCAAGCTCTATGACACAATTGTGGATAGATTCTTTTGCAAGCAAGTCTGCAAACACAGCGCCGCATTCGACCGAAGGAAGCTGATTCTTATCTCCCATTATGTAGATTAGGGAATTATCTGGAATGGCCTCCAGCAAGTCGCTAAAGAGGCAAATATCAATCATTGACGCTTCGTCCACAACAAAAATTGAGTTTTCAGCAAATTGGTGGTCTTTGTTAAATCTAAATGAGTTGGTTGATGGGTTGATTTCGAGGAGCCTATGGATGGTTGATTCCTCGAGATTTTTTATCTTGGTAATTATTTCCTCGTTGGCCGGATTGCTTAAGTATTCTTTTCTAATGCTTGACAAGCCGTTGATTATACTTTCTTTCATTCTGCTAGATGCTTTGCCACTAGGAGCAACAAGATGGATGAGTGAATTAGGCCTTGCCGAAAGAAGCCCCATGAGTAGGAACAAAATACTCGTTGTTTTTCCTGTTCCAGGACCGCCGGTAATGATAAGTGAATTGTTCATCCCTTTCTTAACGGCTTCTTCCTGACCGGCAGATAACGAGAAGTTTTCAACGACAAACGATTTGTAATCGATAGGCTTCAAGCCGTCTGGCACCCTACTGAATAGTCTATCGATAGATGCGATGACGCTTTTTCTTGCTATATCGTATTTTCTTGCATATAACCAGCCTTCTGAAATTGTGAATAATTTGTTTTCGCCAATGAGCGTTGGAATGTTTTTTTCGCTAATCTCATTTAAAGCGGTGGATATAGCAACATTGGAGATTTTTTTAATCTCACTCATCTCATCTTCATTAAATGCTTCCTTGGCCTTTAAGAGAATTTCGGTGGAAGATGTCTTCTTTCCCCATTTCTCATTGAGCACATTACTGTCTAATGACATGCAGATGTTGCCATCATCAATGAGAGAGAAATAAATTGCGAATAGGTTGAGATATTGTTTTTTCAGTACGCTTTCATTAATCTCGCTAGCAAGGATATCTAGTACGCCTTCCCAGACGGCAGAGATGAGGCTGTTGTCTAACAACAATCTGTAGAAACTCTTAATCCCCATTTCTCTTGCCTCCGATCTTTTCTTCAATAATGTTGTTGAACGCGCTCTCTAGATCTGACCACGTTTTCCAAGTGTGTGCATAGACGCCATTTCCGGTTCCTTTACTACATCCGCGAATGAAGATGTAGTAGACTCCGCCAAAGTGTTCATTGAATATTGTTTCGTCATCGCCTTCATAGTATTGACCAAGCCATTTAATCAAACAATAAGAGTAGAGAACTCTCTGTATGGAATAGCAACTATCTACTCTTAACTTTAGGTCTTCGCCCTTACTGTACGAGTGAAGATTTTCGTCGTTTATTCCGTCTGATTTCCAGTCGATGATTGAAAACCTTTCCCCTCTTCTAAATACTAGGTCGATAAAGCCGTTTGAATAGTTCTTGAGTCTTTCGCCTTTTAGGTTGAAATTAAATTCAAGTTCAGTCTTTCTGTCTTTTCTAGGCAATTCGTTTAAACAGAACATAGACTCGCCATCGGAATAATTGGCTCCATTTATGACGGGAAGCTTGGCGTTTAGAGTGTTTATGACGATTTTTTTGATATAGTCCATCCAACTCTCTTTTTTTGTGATATCCAAGCCTTCGAGTCTGAAACACCTGTTAGTCAGTTTTTCGAAATCAGGAGGAACGTCCTCCGATACGTCAGTGAATTCGATGTTTTCGAAAATTCTATGTAGAGCGCTGCCTACTTTATTTCCTTTCGGGAAATTTTTAGGACATAAAACTTGAGGTAAAGATGGGTCTACATTGGTTGGGACAGATACGCCTTTTGTGTCATATCCAGAAGAATCGGCGATTGCATAGCCTTCTTTATCCACGACCGAAACTTCTTCATCTCCATTTCTTTCTTCGACCGCTTTTGTGTGCGATAGAGAGGAATAGGAGTGCTTATAAGTCATCTTTTGCGGTTTTATCTTAAATATTTTTTGTAACTCTTTATTCTGTTTTTCTGCAGTTTCATTTGAATCGCCATCTGGAAGACTGTTTTTTGAATTCTTGGCCAGGATTTCCTTGACATCATCTCCCCACATCTTGATTTTGGTGGTTTCAGGAAGAACTTTTATTGATTTGTACTCATCAGGATTATTTTCGAAAAATTCGTTGAATGTTTCCTTGAGGAAAGGCACTCCAAAACAATTGTAGTTAGGAAGAATCATAATGTATTTAGCTCTTGTGTAAGCGACGTAAAAAAGTCGCTTGGATTCTGCATTAGCCTCTTCATCGATATAGTTTCCAATCTGGTTACTTTCCTCACCATCA
>JAKSVD010000146.1 GCA_024408305.1 Bacilli bacterium
TACGGTACATTCTAAGCCTATATTTTGATTTGGCAGATGGTCTCTTAAATCCTAATGTGTCTATGACACATAAAATAGTAGATTCTGCCGATGGAATATCTATTTGCGGAAAAAGAAGCGGTGGATGGGTTTTTCAGTTCCACAATTCTTTAGATTGCTCAGTATCACTTGAATACTCAACTCAAATGGTTACATATGCCTACGCTTCGTCGTGGTCTGGTATTTCTGACGTATCTATTATTGGCGTAGGAAGTGGTTCCGTTGTTATGTTCCAAGTTGATGAGCACGCTCTATGTGGATTCGTTTCTTTCAGGATAAATTATGGTTCTATGAGTCGCTATGTTTATGCCAACGAATTATCGACAGATTGTAGTTGGAGCCATTTTTCTAGGGATGAAAATAATGATGATTATTTATCCATAGAAAATATGGGAAAGACAAACAATAGGTGGTGTTTAAGGATTGGCAATCCAAAAAGTTTTAGACTACAAGTTACCTATAATTCTAAAATGTGTTTTGGCACTGATGCGCGCGATTGGAGCGGATTGAATGACCAAGTTAATCTAGCCGTTGGCGCTAGAAGTTTCGCTGTTGTCTACGTATCCACAAATTTGTTTGCTGGATATGTAACCGCCTGTTACTGCGATCTAAACGGCAGGAGATTCGTGACTTATGCAAATTCATTGACTCAATCTGGGGGGATTACTGTTTATCACAATGTCATTTAATCGTTTAATACACTATGTTTTACGTGTCGTGCCAGCATGCTTTGTTGCGGCATTTTCATATTCTTGTTCACTTTCAAGTTTTAATAAAAGCGATGATTATCAACAGGAAATTGGGCGTCTTAATTCGAAGTTTATGACCGACTTCTTTTCACCTGATTGGGTGGTGTTATCTCGACCTGAAATGTTTAGTGAAAATCACACTGGAGTAATACTAACAGGAGATTCTTTTTCTAAAACAGGACCTGACTTTTTCACTTCTGGTTTTAACGGAGAATTAGACAGCGTTTTTAGAAAGTATTATCGTGCACCAGAAATTGTTAGAGATAACGGTTCATCAACAATGTTTGCTGAAGGGCATTTCCCTGATTACATTGAAAGCCCAACTTCAGTTTACTCGTGGACTATCTGGTATTCCTCATCCATTGTAAAGATTAATAACCAAATAGCTACAGAAGGGTTCTATGCATGTCATTACCCCGATCACCCATCGATGAATTCGTTTCATTTTCGAGTCTCCAATATTGACGCTATCTACATGATTTTTGTGCCGGAATGCAATTCCCTAATATATATCGCTTATATATAACAACGGGATTGCTTTGTGGTAGTATATAATCATAAGGATTCATTATGGTCGAGACTATTTTAAAAACAACAGAACAGAGATATCAGGTTATCGAAAGAGATATCGGAGAATATAAGCGTATCAAAAAGAATGGATTCGATTTTGAAATCCATTCATACGAAATCGAAGGAGTGGGATATTGTTCTCTTATAAAGATGAAGGCGATGCTCGGTCTTATGAAGATGGAGACATTTGTTTTAAATCCAACTGATAAGGACGTTCCGCTCTTCAGCTTTGATTTAATTAAGGTTATGGGCAATCTTACGCTTCTTCTTGAGATGTACGATACACGAATCAAAAAAGAAGGTGATTTCCCTAAAATCGCCCAAATCAAGGAAGAATATGCTTCTTTACCAGATCATGATCTAGGCGAGCATTGGTATGACTATATGAAACTTAGCACCAGCTTAGCTAAAAGAGTTAAGAAGAAGTATTCGAAAGAAATAGAAGAACTTATCGTCAAATACTTCGATAAATATCTTATGGCGCTTGATGGAGGCGAATCCTCTGCTAAGTCCTCAAAGCAGGCAATAAGCGATGAATATGTTAAGGGATTATTCGCCAATGGCGGTCCATCAACTGACCAGTTCATTAAATTGATAGGAAGGGAAAAAGCCGAAGACTTATTCGCGAATTATGTTTTCTCAACCAGAGTGTAAGGAGAATCATCATGGGAATCGATGAAGAATATTTCAAAATAGATAATAAAAAATCTAACGATAAAATCGAAGACATCCTTGAGGAGGATGAACGAATTTTGGTTAGATTAAGACCTAATAAAAAGGCTTATATTTTAGAGAGAATAACAAAGATGCTTCCTATTGCTTTAATTTGGTTGCTTTTTGATGGTGGATTCATCGCAATTATGATTGCAACCGGAGCGTTTATTGAATCTCCAGAGATGATTTGGTTCATCGTTCCATTCTTCCTATTTCATCTTGCCCCGGTCTGGATCTGGATTGCCAGCATCGTGAAGGGGGTTGGCGAATACAAAAACATCGAATACGCCTTCACCGAGAAGCGAGTGATCATCAGAAGTGGAATGATCGGCATTGACTTCAAGACGTTCTACTACAGCGACATAGTAGGGGTTAATGTCAAGGTCGGAATCCTCGAGAAGATGTTCAGGGTTGGCGATATTTACCTAAAATCAGCCACTCAGGCGGCAATCCTTGACGATATCCCTAACCCATATGAATATCTGAGCAAATTGCAAAAGATTACATTGGATATCAAAGCGGATATCTATTATCCAAACGATCTTAGACCGGAAGAAAATCACGGTTACAACACTAAATACAAAGGATAAAGAAAATGTCGGATTAACCGACATTTTTTGTTACCTAATTTATTGATTATTCTCCATGGAATGTAAGGATTGATTCAACAGGTACGCCCGCTTTTTCAAGTGGCTCTCTTCCCTTGAGATCGACAAGTTCGACGTAGAATATCGAGCCGATTGCCTTGCCGCCTGATTGTTCAACAAGCTTTACCATAGCGATTGCCGAACCGCCTGTTGCAAGCAAGTCATCGATGAGCAACACTCTTTCCCCTGGTTTAATTGAACCTTCAGGGATGACCATCGTGTTCTTGCCGTATTCTAGTGAATATGAGTATGAGTGGCCAGGTCTAGGGAGTTTGCCCGGTTTTCTTGAGACAACCAATCCTTTGTGTAGCTTATATGCAAGCGGGGCTCCAAAAAGGAATCCTCTAGCGTCTGCTGCGATAATCTTATCGAATGAGTTTGGATCAAACTTTGATGCCATCTCGTTGATGACCGCTTCAAATGCTTCTGGGTCCTCTAATGTTGGTGTGATGTCCTTAAACTGAATTCCTGGAATAGGAAAATCAGGAACATTTGCGATGTAATCTTCTAGATTGATGTTGTTAGCCATGGTGTTTACTTCCTTAACGTATCTATTCTAGATTAAATGATAGATAATTTTAATTACTTTTTGCCCATTATTTCTTCAAATAAACTTTCTTTGTTAATCGATGAATAAGATATTGCTATAATTTCGGCATGAATATTAAAGAAAAACTGTTCGAGCTTAAAGACGAGAGCATTCAATCCTTTTCGGCTAGCCTTACGCCTAACATTGAATCTTCAAGAATCATAGGTGTTAGAGTGCCGCTTTTGCGAGCGTTAGCAAAGGATGTAGATGAAAAAACTGCTAAAGTGTTTCTAGAAGAAAAAGATCACCATTATATGGAAGAGAAGATGGTTCATCGATATTTAATCGAAAACATAAAGGACTACAATACGATGATTCTGTATCTAGAAAAATTCCTTCCGATGATCGATTGCTGGACTGTCTGCGATGGTTTCAAAAGTAAAGCTATCAAGAAACATCTGGATGAATTTATCGTCCTAGTTAAGAAGTGGCTTAAATCTAGACGTGTTTATACTAGAAGATTTGCTCTTGGCATGCTTATGGCATATTACCTTGATGACGCATTCAAAGAGGAATATTTAGAGCTTGCCGCACGAGTTCCAACTGATGGAGAATATTATCTCATTATGATGAAAGGCTGGTATTTTGCTACCGCTTTGGCCAAGCAATGGGATTCCTCTATTAAAATTATCGAAAATAGGGTTTTGGATGTTGAATCCCATAATAAGGCCATTCGCAAGTCAATTGAATCTTTTAGAATTAGCGATGAGCATAAAGACTATTTAAGAACGTTAAAAAGGTAAAAATAAAACCCGTTTGCAACTGTTAAATTGCTTTTTTGGTGAAGTGGCCGCGCGTATAGTCGATGGC
>JAKSVD010000147.1 GCA_024408305.1 Bacilli bacterium
ATACCCGCCCACCGGTGAGGGAGGTTCCAAGCGAAACCGGTCACGAAATGAGAAAAGTGGCCGGTTTTTGTTATTTTCACAAAATTTTTAGGAAAAAATCGAAAAATCGCTCTAGTAATTAATATGAGAGATTTTATTTATCAGGGCGACGAACATAGCTGCGGCTACGCCACATTGAAAATGTTCATGATGATCATGCAAGGCGATAAAAATTATCGCTACATGAAAATGGAAGGAGATAAACCTTACTCTTTAGAGGACCTATCAAAAAAGGCTTTTGAGGAAGGGGTTAAGCTCACTTTTATGAAAGTAGATAGCAAAGAGGCTATCAAAAGCAACCAAACGTTCCCTTTATTGCTGGTGTTGGAAGGAGATTATGGGACGCATATGGTGCTATTGAGAAAGTCTAGAAGGAAGAAATTCCTGATTTATGATCCTGCTTACGGTAAAAAATGGATTAAGGAACATGAATTGATAGCCCAATGGACCGGAGTATTTGGGCAAGGAGAGAAGATGGATTATAGAGAATGCAAAGAGGCATCTCCAAAAATCATCCACCCAAGGTACACAATAGCATCGATTTTATGCGTTGTTGGCTCGGTGCTCGCTTTATTCTTCGGTTTCTATCATTTAAACGAGGAGGGTAATTTCCTTTCTCCTGTGGTCTATTTTGCATTTTATGCGGTATTTGAGATATTAAGGCAAAGCCTTGCAATAAGAGAAATGAAGAAATTTGATGAGAAATATAAGCACGTTTTACTAAGCTCGAAATGCACAGATATCAATAAAGATTACAAGACATTTTCACTCTTCAAAATGCATGCTTTTTCATCCCTAATCAACCTTGTTGCATCATGTGTTGCCTTCGTTGTTTTAAGCATATTGATGGGCGTAAATTCACCATCATTTTTCCTTGGTGTTGGAGTAGTGGCTTCATATCAAGTTATCTCCTGTTTTTTCATAGGAAAAGACATTAAAAACAAGGTTCAAGCAATAGGGATAAAAGAGGAGAAAATGCTCTCTGGAAACGGTGATAGAGAGGCTTCTTTAGACATCCTATTCAAGGACTCATATTCGGTTGCTGAACAGTTCTCTTTTAAGAAAATTATCGAAATAATTATATGTTTTTTCGCCGCTTTAATACCGTTTTCCATTGACAAAGTTTTTAGCCTCAATTTTTACCTGTTTAATTTCTTTTCTTTATATGTGATTCAGGCATCTTTAAAAGGTGTAGAAGACTACTTTTTGAACTACCGAGAAAGGGAAATGAACAAACAATCATTCCTTTACCTACTAAACAGAGAAGAATAAGTGCTATAATTCCCTTATGGAAATTATTTTTGATTCAATTTTCGGTGATGAATACGCATATCTTGAAGAAGAATATACGAAAATTACCGAGGTAGCATTTGAGATGCTCAACATCCAAAACAACTATGAGATCGATGTTTCTTTAGTTGATGAGGAACAGATACATGAGATTAATAGAGACTATAGAGGTGTGGATAGACCAACTGATGTTATATCCTTCGCCTTCAATGACGATAAAGATCCAAAAGACGCGATTGTATCTACAGAAATCCCCGTCATGCTAGGAGAGATTCTCATTTGCTTACCTGTTGCTCAAAGACAGGCTAAAGAAATCGGCAATACAGAAAAAAGGGAATTATTGTTCTTATACACACACGGGTTGTTGCACCTCTTGGGCTATGACCATATGAAGAAAGAAGATGAAGAGGTTATGTTCCCTCTTCAGGATAAGATTTTAGAGAAGGTGGGCATATAACATGGAAAAAGAAGAACTTATAAGCCTCGCAAAGAAAGCAAGACTGATGTCTTACTCTCCATATTCACACTTCCCGGTTGGTGCCGCGCTATTATGTCAGGACGGAGCAGTGTATCTTGGCTCAAATATCGAGAACGCATCATTCCCATTGACCATGTGCGCCGAAAGAAACGCAATCTATAACGCAATGTGTCACGACAGATCGCAAGATGAATTCGTGGCATTAGCAATAGTTGCTGATACAGAAAATCCTGTAAGCCCATGCGGAGCATGCAGGCAAGTAATTTCCGAGCTTTTCCCAGAAAATGCTCCAATTTATCTAGCAAATCTCGATGGCGACATCAGAGAAACAAACGCAAAAGAACTATTACCATTCGCATTTCAAGGAGACGATTTATGAAAAGTGGATTCTGCGCTATATTAGGCCGTCCAAACGTCGGCAAATCAACGCTCATCAATGCCTTATTATCGAGAAAAGTCTCAATTGTTGCCCCAAAAGCACAGACAACAAGAGATGATATCATGGGCATTTATAACGAAAAGGGACTCCAGATCGTCTTTATCGATACCCCTGGAATGTTCGAAGGACAAGAAGCTTTATATAAAATAATGAATAAGAGCGCACGCCGCTCAATTTCAGACATCGACACGGTCTTATATCTTATCGATGTCACGACAAAAGACCTTGCTCACGATGACAAGATTCTCGCAAGCATCAAGACAGATAGATCAATCTATATTGTTTTTAACAAAATCGATGAAGTCACTGCACCTGAAATGGAGAAAATCGTCGAGCATTACAGCGAATTATTCCCAAATTATAAGCAACTCCAGATTTCCGCTTTGACAAATTTCGGACTCAAGGATGTTAAGGAAGCGGTGGCCTCCAATTTAAGCGAGGGACCAGCTTTCTATCCAGAGGAACAAGTTACCGACAAGGGTCCAGATTTCATGGCCAAGGAAGTCATTAGAGAAAAGATTCTTCACTTCCTTAAGCAGGAAGTTCCACATCAGTGCGCTGTTATGATCACTGAATGGAAGAGTAACGCAAGCTCAGTAAAAATAAGAGCAACGATCGTTACTGAGAAAGAGAACCAGAAGGCTATCGTCATCGGTAGAGGCGGAGATATGATCAAGAAAATCTCAATGGCCGCTAGACACGAACTCGAAAGACTTTGGAAAAAACACATCACTCTAATTTGCGATGTAGAATGCATGCCTGATTGGAGAAATTCGCCTAACAAATTGATGAAACTAGGATATGGCGACGAACAACAAGAAGACGAAGAATATTAAAGGATACGTTATACGTATTTCCCCATACAAAGAGACCGATGCAATGGTTACGGTCCTCGCTGAGGACGGTCTCTATTCTTTTGGCGCACGCGGGGTAAAGAACCCAAACCAGAAGAATTTTTCAAGCGTGCAGACTCTTTCTTATTCCTCATTCACATTGAGCGAAGGAGAAGGAGAAGAAAAGATATATAGCCTCAAAGAGGGAATATGTCTAGAAAGCGTTGATGGCAAGCATGATTTCGCCCGTTTAGCAATCATCCAGTTCATAACTGAAGTATCACAAAAGATGAGCGAAGGAGAGGGCTTAAAAGAAAAATACGCACTTCTTAGAGCTACTATGCAAGGCCTCAACAGCGGTTTTGACCCATTGACTCTTGCAACCTTATATCTAGCCGGACTACTGAGAGTCGAGGGATATGCCCCAAATACAGGAGGTTGTTCTGTTTGCGGAGAGAAGAAGGACATCATTGGCTTTTCAATGATTCATGGCGGATATCTATGCCGTCAGCATCTCGAAAACCAATTCGATAAAAAAGATCCACGAACCCTGAAAATTGCTAGATACATATTCAATGTAACGCCAGACAAATTTGTGCATTATGCACTAGAAAAGAGCGAATCTTTAGAGTTTATTCGCGATCTTGCGGATTTATTGGCCGAATCAACGGGCATAAAGTTGCACTCTTTACTATTAGTAAACAAAATTTAACGTACACTTATAATGGGTTGACTACCCTTTATGCGCGTATATAATATGGAGGCCTATTTTCGGCATTGGCCGTGTTTTAAAGTCGGCCCCGCAAACAGAAGGAGAAAACTATGGCAAGCAAATTCAGCTTCGAAAAGATTACTTCCCACCTAGTTACAACCGGATATGTTTATCCTGGTTCACAGATCTATGGTGGTCTCTCTAATTCATGGGATTTCGGTCCTTTAGGATCAGAACTCAAGAAAAACATCAAGAATTGCTGGTGGAAGAGATTCGTTCAGGAATCACCTACCAACG
>JAKSVD010000148.1 GCA_024408305.1 Bacilli bacterium
TCATCAACCAAAGTACCAGTATTGGTAAGCTGTGCTAACTTCTCATCGATATCGGCATTTTTGGCCTTTATCTTATTTTTCTCTGCTTCCACAGAGGCTTTGTTAGTGTTTTTGAGTTCCTCAATATCATCATCGATATCTTTAATCGAATCTAGAATCGCTTTATTTTCTTGCATAATCAAAGAGAACATCATATCTCTTGCTTTGGTAATAGCGACCTTAGGATCCTTTTTTGCTCTAGATACACTTCTTACCATTTCGTTGTTGGCATAGATAGCATCCAACATCTGTTTAACATATGGGCCTAAATCGACAAGTTGAATTTTCCACGCCGGGTCATTTAGCTTCTTTTGGATTCGCATAGCATTTGCATCGAATTGAGCTTCAATACCCTTAAGGGCAGCATCAAATTTCTTCTTCGCTTCTTCAGAAATCCATTTCTCTTTAGAAGTGTCCGTGATACTTTTGATGTATTCATCATGAAAGATTCTATATGCCTCAAAGAATTTTTTTATTCGTTCTATTCCATTTATGTAAGTTTTATCAAATGCCTTTTCAACAGTGTCATCGAATCCCTCAGGAAGTGTTTGCTGGCAATAAGGACACTTATTTTGAGGATTCGGCATCATTTTGAATTGATTGTAACCTTCAAGAAACCAATTAGCTGCAGACATCTCTTCAAGGAAATCCTTGAACTGAGAATTAGATGAATCAATGAATGGTGTCCATAAGTCTTCTTGCTCTTTACTAAATTGATTGAAAGTCATTATTGATAATATAGGGTAATTTTCCTCTGTTGAGGTTTCAACAATAGTCTCATTATAAAAATTAATAAGATCTTCTTTTGAGGCGTTTTCAGTTGTTTTTCCTGTGAAACCAGATACTGACTTATAAAGCTCATAAGCCCTGTTTTTCTCATATCCGAAGAACAATTGTGGAACCGAGTCTCTTAAATATGCACAAGCAGAAAATAATGATTTTACCTGCTTTTCCTTCTTCTTGTTGAACACTTCGATGTCAGCAACTAAAGCCTTATTCATACCCTCGATATTGGCTTCGATTGTGCCGATTTCTTTTCTGATTTTTGAAATTTCACCATTTATTCTTCTGTTGTTCGCATCAAGCATGAACACTGCACCAAGTCCAGAAGCGCTTTTGACTTTTGTCATATTAGACTCAACAAAGTCCTGGTTGAAAACCAATACATCATAGGAGCTTAAAGATTGCCCCGGCTGCATAGTCAAGCCTTTGTCTGTTTTTACTTGTTCTGCCAAGGTTGATTTGCCTGTTCCGTTTTGGCCGTAAAAGTAATTTATAAGATTAGGGTTGATTGGACACGGTGCATCTTCAAAGGTTGCGCCATTCACTGTTATTGTTTCAATAACGCCTTTTTCTTTTGTGTTATTTAATTGATCTGGCATATTCTTCACCTCCTATACAATTGGCAATTCTATGCCCTCGTTTCTTAATAATTCTCTAACGTCTCCGTTATGCACAATCCATCTTTCCTCTTCTAAATCATTATGTAAAGGGCGAACATCTAAACCAAACTTATCTCCGTGGTTTAAAAGCCCCTTTGTTGGAAACGCTGTGAGCAAGAAATATGTCATTACATACTGCCCACCTTCAACATTTAAAGAGGTGATATAACCATAATAAGCAACATCGCTCTTTGGTTTAACAATGATTGCCGGATGTCTTTTTATCTCTTTAAGGATTTCTTCTTGTGTTTTCCCTACAATGATCTTCTTGAATTCTGAGGATGATATTTCAGTCATCACTCTTTCACCGCTCTTTCTTATAACAAAAAGATTATCATCATCGTAGTCACAAACAACGATGGAAAAGAACGAATAGTCGACTTTAAATCCTATAGGCATGAATTGACGATGGATATTGGAACCATAAGTTGTATGGTAAATATCACCATTAGCAAAATATCCGCCGCTAACCTCACCATTATATTGATGGGCAATTATAGGGTGGTTTGGATTTCTTTTATCTAGTTCGTTACTCATCCTTCTTCTCCTCCTTGCCGACATAAATATTTCCATTAGCAAAGTTTCCGCCGCTTACAGGGCCATTGAAAACAAAACCAACATGAGCGGTTTGGCTAATTGGTTGTGAATTATCTACCACTTCTGCAGGAGCAATCAACTCCTCTTCAGACAATGGGTCATCATCTTTCTTGTGAAGATAAAACTTCACCTTATAATGCATTCCCTTTTCTATTCTCTCTAGTGTTTTGCTTTGTTCTGGGTCTGCTATTTCTCCATGTTTAACAACATAAGCCCACACTTCGAGTAACAGCTCATCCATTGCAAGCTTATCCGCGTGCAACATAGAATGCTTTGTGTATTTGAGAAATAAAGTATTCCCCGGAATTGGGTCATCATCGATAAGTCTTAATAAAGGCATGGCAAAATGTTCTCTTCTAAAATCATTAGAAAGGTCGAAAAATGTATCCACTATTTCGGTTATTTTAGCGAGGACTTCATCATAACTATCCCTACATAAATTGACAAATGCAGTCTTATACGTGTTCTCATTGATTTTATAATATTTGCTTTCAGCCTGGCTCCAACGAGTCGGGTCATTTTTATATTTTCTTAAAGTAGCTGCAAACGAAGATGCATGGGTGCAATCGTGCCTGAAACTACTGTCAACAATTTTTATTAATTCCTGAAACAAAGTAGGGTCAGAAACTTCGATGCCACCTTGCTTTTTACAAGAAGTTATATATGAGAAGAATGTTCCGAATGTAAGCATTTTTGCCCTCCAATTTCCATATTTTTTCTAATTCCCCCAATTCGCCGAGAGCCCCTAAACACGGTTCTCCAAGTTCTCCTGAAAATACAGGTACGTTGGGGAGATTAACGTCATTTCTCTCCAGCGAATTTGTAAACAAGGAGAAAAAGAAATGACAAAATTCGTAGAACTTTTATCAGCCCTTCCTTCAACAGAGGGACAAGCCATTCCAACTGCCAGCAAGTTACTAGCAAGGAATGAAACAATCGTGGCTTTCCACGAAAGTGGTGATACCACTATCACCGTATTCTCTTCCGGGTTCCTCATTTATAAAAGAGGAAAACACCTTACCGTCTGGGCAATCGACCGCTGCAAGTACCTTTGCTTTGATGATATTAAAGTCCAAAGAAAGGATTTTGAAGAGATGGAATGGTTCCATCCTATCGATTACATCTGCAACCAAAGGGTGGAAAAGAACATCGAGGTGGAACGCGCTAAACACGAATCTTATTATTCGATTGAGGACATCGACATCCTTTATTCCAAAGGTGACGCGCACCCTTTCATCGACGATGAAGAGATAGATTATTCTTCCAAGGTGGAAGAGGCCCTATCTGTTCTCACCGAAAATCAAAAAATGATTTTTGTTCCCCTCGTCTCTTATCCAGAGATGACTTATCAACAACTCGCCGATAAGCTTGGCATTTCAAAGCAAACCGTGGGAAAGCAATTCCTAGCAGCTTGCAAAAAGCTAAATGTCGATCCTAAAACCAGAACCCGCGTACGCTAATATTTTACCAAATTTTAGGCAAAAAGTCTAACAAACAGAACTCCACGGAGTCTGCTTTTGCTAGGCTTTTTCTTTTAGAAGAAACTCTTTCCACCGGGAATTTTATTCTCCCATCCTTGGCCTTCAGCCCACTCTAAGCTTTCCTCTTTATCTTCGTACATTCCCTCACCTTTCAGGAAGTCCAAATAACCGTGTACCCCACCAACATCTTCAACCAATGGTAAACCATCGGCCGCTAGGAGATATGGACGAGCTGTAACCCATACTTGCTTTACCGCATTTTTTAATTCAGCAACGCTCACTCTTCTCTTTTCAAGTAGTTCCTTTGCGTTTGTATTAGTTATCTTGAATCTCCAACCATCACCGAAGTCATAGGAATAATACATGGAATGAGCTACTGGATATACGAATGGTTGGCTTCTTGGATCGTCATCATCGCACTGCATGGTTGAGTTTATGCAGTCAATCGCAATCTCATAATATTCTTCATCATTTTCAAAATCCAGTTCATC
>JAKSVD010000149.1 GCA_024408305.1 Bacilli bacterium
GGAACAGGCGCTGACCCAAAGAAGGGTGAAGCCGCAGCCGAATTCTCCCGTGATGAAATCCAGGAAATCGTTAAAGGCGCTCACCTCGTATTCGTTGCAGCAGGCATGGGTAAGGGTACCGGAACAGGTGCATCCCCAGTTGTTGCACAGATTGCAAAAGATGCAGGCGCATTAACAATCGCAATCGTCACCAGACCATATTCTACCGAAGGTAGTGTTCGTATCAACAATTCAGTTGAGGGCCTTGAAAAGCTTCAGAACGCAGCAGATGCTGTCATCGTTGTTTCAAACGACAAGCTCTTAAGAACACAGGGTTCGCTTGAAGCAGATAATGCTTACGCAGAATCAGATAAGATCCTTGCTCAGTGCGTTAAAACAGTTGCAGATGTCATCTTGACACCTGGACGTATGAATCTCGACTTCGCTGATGTTAAATCAACCCTCCTCAATTCTAAGGTTGCAGTCATCGGCTATGGAAAAGGCACAGGTCCTAACAAGGTCGAAGATGCAGTTTCAGAGGCAATCAACTCAAGCATGCTTGAAACATCAATCGTCGGCGCTAGAAAATGCTGTGTCAACGTCACTCATGGTTCAGGCGTTACATTGCATGAAATCCATGACTGCTATCGTTTAGTAAGAGAACAGTGCGGAACAGATTGCGATATCAAGCCAGGACAGATCTCAAATGCTCTATTATCCGATACGATCATCGTTAGCGTTATTGCAGCTGATTATGGAGATGATATCGATATCACAAACAATCCAATTACCGATGATATCTTCTCAACTTCAACTCCAAAATCGCCAACTCCAGTCACGCCAATCTCATACCCATCAACTCCTAGAGCAAGCGTTGAAACTCCAACTAGAGCCGAGACAATCAGCGATTTATCCCAGCTTCTTGACCCAGACTTCAACTTTGACAAATAAGCTTCTTTTATTAAAAGAATTGCAAAATTAAGCAAGACACCTTATATTTATGGCGGCTGAGAAATAGACCACGCCTAGTAGCAAATACGAGAGAGCCCCCTGGATGAGAACGGGGCACGCGAAAGGTTATCACTATTGAGCCTCTCTCCCGAAGAGATGTAAGGAGAGCGTCGCTAACGTTACTAGCATTGAGTGCAGACGTCGTCTGAACTAAGGTGGTACCACGCTTATATAGCGCCCTTAGACGGGGCGCTTTTATTTATATAAGGAGACTTTATGAGCGAATTGAAAGATACTCTATTGATGCCAAAGGGCGGATTTGAGATGAGAGCAGGCTTAACCCTAAAAGAGCCAAAGCTCATCGCAAGATGGCAGGATGAGAACCTCTATGAGGAAATGAACAAAAACCGCATGGGATGTGAAGAATTCTTACTTCACGATGGCCCTCCATACGCAAACGGTGATATTCACTGCGGACACATGCTTAACCGTTTATTAAAGGATTTTGCGGTCCGTTATAAGAATATGTCAGGCTATAAGACCCCATTCATTTTTGGTTGGGACACACATGGTCTCCCAATTGAGGTCAGAGTCACAAAATCAGGCGTTAATAGAAAAGCGATGTCAGTCGCCGCTTTCCGTTCACTCTGCATGGACTACGCTAAAAAGCAGGTTGCACACCAGAAAGAACAGATCTTAAGACTTGGCTGTTTAGGTGATTACGATCATCCATACCTCACATTGCTTCCTGAATTTGAAGCACGTCAGATCGATGTTTTTGCAACAATGGCATTAAAAGGCTATATCTATAAAGGAGAAAAGCCAGTCTATTGGTCACCATCTTCTGAATCAGCTTTAGCGGAGGCTGAAGTCGAATACGCAGATGTCCCAGCAAAGACAATGTACGTCGCATTTGATTTTGTTAATTCAAATGGTGAATTCCCAGAAGATGCAAAAATCATCATCTGGACAACAACTCCATGGACAATCCCATCAAATAGAGGAATTACGCTCAATCCTCGCTTTGAATATGGATTATTCGACACAAACAAAGGCAAATTTGTCTTCTTAGCATCCCTCAAGGATCAATTAGCAGAAGAATTAGGCTTTGAATATTGCAATTTAATCAAAACTGTTAAGGGACAGGCTTTAGAAAACGGATGGGCAATGCATCCAATGTTCCCAACCCAGAAATCAATCATCATGAACGCTAATTTCGTCACAGATGATTCAGGTACAGGATGTGTTCATACTGACCCTGACCATGGTCTAGACGACTTTAATGCATGTATGAAATACGGCATCAAACCACAGGGCAAGGTCGATGATAAGGGTGTTATGCATGAACCAGAATGCCCAAGACTTGACGGACTCTTCTATGAAGACGGCAACAATGAAGTTGTAAAAATCCTCGAAGAGAACGGACATTTATTAAAAGAAGTCGATATCGTTCATAGCTATCCACATGACTGGAGAACACATAAACCAGTAATTTTCAGAGCAACACCACAGTGGTTCTGCTCAATTTCTCCAATTAGAGAACAATTACTTGAAGAAGTTCATAAGATTAAATGGGTTCCTGCATGGGGCGAAGGAAAGATGGTCAACATGATCAAGGATCGTGCAGACTGGTGTATTTCTCGTCAGCGTGCATGGGGTGTCCCAATCCCGATCATCTATAACGAAGATGATAGCCCAATCGTTGATGAAGAAGTCTTTAAGAACATCCGTGACATCATCGCAAAAGAAGGGTCAAATGCTTGGTTTGAAAAAGAGGCTAAGGATTTACTCCCAGCAGGATACACAAACGAGAAATCACCAAATGGTAACTTCCGTAAGGAAACAGACATCATGGACGTCTGGTTCGATTCAGGCTCCTCATGGAACGGTGTCCTCGTTGAAAGAGGCTATGATAGGCCAGCAGATGTCTATTTAGAGGGTAATGATCAGTATAGAGGCTGGTTCAACTCATCAATGATTCTTTCAGTTGCCACTAAGGATAGAGCACCATTCAAGACCTGTGTCACACATGGCTGGGTAATGGATGAAAACTGGAATAAGATGTCTAAATCAGCAGGAAATGGTATCGATCCATCTAAGGTTGCTAACCAATTTGGCGCTGATATCCTCCGTTTATGGGCATCAAACGTCGATTATGTTGCAGATGTTAGAATCTCTGAATCAATCATCACAACAATCTCAGATCAGTATAGAAAAGTAAGAAATACCTTCAAATTCATGCTTGGTAACCTCCAGGATGGCGAAGGAGTTCCGTATGTTTGTCCTGAAAAAGAACCAAAATTGTCCCTTGTCGATAAGTGGATTTTGACTAGATTTGCGGAAGTAAAAAACGGTGTCTTGGACGCTTATGATGCTTATTCATATTCTAAAGCGTCTTCACTGTTGGTTTCGTTCATGGTTGAACTATCAAATTTCTATCTTAATGTTACAAAAGACACTTTATACAACGATGAACCAAATTCAAAGCGCAGAAAAGCTGCCCAATATGTGATTTACAAATTATCGAAGGAATTGTGTTTACTTTGGAATCCGATTCTTCCGTTTACAATGGACGAAGTTTACTCATTTATCCCAGGTGTTTCTAAGAAATCCCCTCAATTAGATGATATGCCGAAGAGAGAAACCATAAATTTTGATTTATTAACGGAGTTTAAGCAGTTCGAGAATCAAAGAAGAATGGTGTTACAAAGGCTTGAGAACAGCAAAAATGAGATGATCGTAAAATCGTTCAATGAAGCAACAGTTGACATCTTTGTCGGAGAAGAGCGCCTCTATAGACATTTGCATGCTTTACCAAAGATTGAACTCGCTAACCTATTTGGCGTCTCATCTGTCCAACTCCATTATCAAAATGGTTATTACGATTGCCATGTGGCGCACACTAAAGCCTTATGGTGTGATAGATGCAGAAATTTCCGTTATTATGTTGCGTATTTCGAAAATGGCAATTTCTGTCCAAGATGCCGTTCTAAATTGGAGAAGTTTGATAAATGGCTGTTGATAAAGAAGTAATCAAAACTGAAGAAATATAAAAACAACCAAGAGAATTAGAAGTAAC
>JAKSVD010000015.1 GCA_024408305.1 Bacilli bacterium
TTCGTCGGTTGATTTTTCCTCAACCACCTAGAACCACCTTAAAATTTGGAGAGCCATAATTAATTAATGCTCGGCAAAAGTAATGTATGCTGATTTATTGAAGAGAATACGGTAGTTTGGACATGCTAGTGTGATCGTATCTTCATTTCCTGTAAGAGTTATAGATGGAACGCCGACGAAGTCGTTGTCACCTGTTCCGACCAATCCGGCTTTTCTATCTCCTTCAACGTCGCAAGACTGACCATTTACAGTTACCTTGAATCCTCTTTCTGAAAGAGTTCTTGTGTCATCTGACACTCTTCCTGAGAGGACCATTTGATAAACGCCGGCTTTTGGAGCCTTGATCTTATAGGTCAAGTAAACAGATGAATCGTTTGAAGGTCCAAGTTTTCCGTCGCTTGAAACAGTGGCAGTGGATGAATCGCTATAATTTACGAACTGTATACGTGCACCGACTTTATTGTTGGCTTTGTCATTGAGCGTTTCGTATTCTTTTCCGTCTGAATTGTTTGCCTTTCCGGTAACCTCCCAGACATGAGATATTACTTCTTTGTAGTCTGTTGCTCCAGAATCGCCGGTACCCGGGTTGTCGTGAGAAGACTCGCCATAACCACAAGATGAGCATGGAGTACCGTTGTGTCTGCCCCATGAACATTTTACGTTTTCGTCTTCTTCTGCTGTCTGCCAGTGGGCAAGTTCATCAGATACCCATTCTCCGCTTGGAGTATATTCTCTGACACGCTGTTCCATGCCATCCTCATAGCCAGGAAGCATCATTTCGCGAATTTTCAAAATTGTTTCTGGAGAGATTTTTGGAACTTCAAGAAGCCATTTTTCACAGTTTTCGTTGATTGTTGCGTTTTCATCATACCCATCCCAATCATTCATAAATGCATTTAGGAATTTTGGGAAATGAGCACTGCTTGAATTGTGCATGTGGCATCTCTTGTTGTTTGTTTCGGTTGTTATCTCGAAATCTTCAATCAAATCGGTGTAACTTACGCCACAAATTGCGTTGATGAAGAAAGCCAACATTCCTGTTCTGTCAGCGCCTCCCCAACAGTGGAAATAAACGTGTTTTTCCTCGGCATTTGCAATGATATCGAATACTTCTGGAAGATTCTTGTAGCTATCTTCTTTCAAGAAATCGTTGTATGAAACAAGTGTTAAGCACTTATAATCAGCGCCTTCTAAACAGCTCTTTGTTCTGCCGTTTGTCTCGCTTGCCTTCTGGAGGTCTATCTCATAGCCGATGTTCATAACCTCATCTTGGACTTTTGCAGCAGCGTCGTTGTAGGTAACTCCGTGTCCACCAGATTTGTCCTCTATATAATAGCCGCGATAGATTAGGCCCTGAGTTGTTCTAATTCCATAAGACGTTTGATATCCGCCAATATCACGGACGTTCTTAATGTCTCCCATCGTGATGATACGTGGGTAATCTCCAGTGGTGAATTCAAAGCTTTGAGAAACGTCTCCCGTATCAGTAATCAGCTGTGCTCTATATTTCCTTGCTCTAAAGAGGTTTGGTAAGTTCGCTTCTGTTGTGTTTGCGCTTAAAACAACTTCCCTAACATCGCTTTGGTCTTCGGTTGACCAGAATTTTAATTTTGCTGAATCGAACGAAACATCCCCGTTGTCCCATGTGACTTTAATCGGGTAGTTTTCTGTCTTGTTATCATAGTCATTTCTATTTAAATATTCGCAAACGTCAACCCCGCCTTTATCCTTATCGGCATAAGTGGTTCCATCTCCTTTGTCGCTCGCGGCAGCTAAAGATGCATAGTCATCAGGGCCATAAAGCGAGGAGAAATGATAAGGTTTTTCGAGTGTTTTTTCCTGCTCCTCCATCGCGTCTATGTACGCTTTAATTTTAGGAGAAACCATGCAATTGTCTTCTATATCTCTGAATGATATTTCTACATTTGGGTTCTCGATATCGCTTAATTCTACGTCTGGATCAACAAATTCCCATGGGTCCTCTTCGATTTCGCTTGAGGAATCCTCAGGGGTGCTAGAATTACTAACTCCTCCCTTGGAACACGCACAAACGGTTAACAATGATGCAATTGAAAGTAATAAAATTTTGGTCTTTTTCATCTGTATTCCCTCTTTGTTTTTAAGTATAGACCAATAATTTAGAAATTATAGTAATTTGATTTATAACCTTTTGTTCCTACTTTATAAAGTCATCCATGAGAAAAATGACTGATCTTCAACACTATAAGAAAAAGGTTGTCCGTCAACGTATATCTTCTTATCTTCGGATATGTACATTTTTGGATTTGAATCGACATAATAAACACTATTTTTTGCTTTGTCGAAACTGGAATTTATCGAGTTTCCTCGTTTGAAATCGTAATCAAATAGATTTGAGATGTATCCAACAACTGTATCATCGGCGATTGTTTTAACGCTTAAAGTTTCCGGTGCCTCAACAAAGACGAACATCATTGAAGTTTTGCCGGCTACGGTGCTGTTTTTTATTCCGTACCATGTCCCATCAATGTTGATTAAATCGCCAGTGTTATCGCAATAAATCGAGAATCTCAGGCAGTCACGTTCAGCGAATTCAATTTTATACTTGTATTCGTATAATAAGTTTGAATGGGTATATTCTTTCCCTATTTCAAAAACCGGTTGTTCAAAGAATTTTAGCGCTTTTTCAAAATCATCATTTACGAGTCTATCTTGTACGTATGAACTTCTAAAATTTTGCTGGTCGACTAAAGAATGGTAGGTAGTGCTGTATCTTATTTTTGATATCTCCTCTTCTTTAATTTCCTTTCCATAAAGTAAATAGTCTGAAAGCTTATTTTTGGAGATAGCTTCTACTTCAGTTATCGTCATTTTTATTTCATTTGACCCAAAAGACGCAGTTATTTTATGAAGATTTGCCTCATCAGAAATTCTAGATTTGATACAATATCTATACGTGTTATTTGTGATGCCAACATAGTTAATTGTTAACTTGGCTTGAGTTCCATCTTCGTTCACAAATGAGAAGCAATTATCATCTGGCAATTCTGTTGTTGTTGGGCAGGTCATTTCGAAATCAAAATAGTAGAAGTCGACATCGTTGATTTCTATATTAATGTTCTCGCTACTGGACACATCAATAGGTGTAAGCTCGCTGTTAGCGAGGTATACATTAAGTTTCATCCCTTCAATTTTGTATGGGTCAAACCAATCAACACTTATAGTGTCGTTCTCGTATTTGAATCTTCCGTCGAAAATTGGAGTCGTTTTGCCAGCCCTGCATCTCAACACTAGTAGCTCATCATCTTTTATGTCTAGATAGTAATCAAATAACATTCTATCGTGGATATAAAACAATTCTCTTTTCGTTTCTACATCGACAACTCGCACATACCAACTCCAATATCCGCTGCCGGATGTATAGGTTGTGCAAACATCTCTTTTTCCATCTCCGTCGACATCATATAAGTAAAGAGATCTTCCATGGGCAATGGTTTCCCCGTTAAAAGACACCTTTAAAGAAGAATCTACCGTAATTGCTTTATCTCCAAATTCAGGAAGGAAGATTTCCTTAGTTCCATCTGGAATTGAATCAAAGTCCCTGTCGATATCATAAACCATTATTGGCTTTTCTCTTTTGTATTCTTCGATTATTGAATTTGAAGAAGATATAGAGTCGACATTGCTATTAATCGATGAAATATCCTCTGTGCTAGATTGCATAGAAGTAAAAGTGTCACTAAAACTGGTACTGGTGCTCAAACTCACCGAGTCAGCTACACTGGAATCATCTATAACAACGGAGCTGCTGTTCTCCGGAATACTGCCACAAGAAAAAAGAAATGAAATGGTAAATAATGCAATTTGGCTTTTGTTTTTCATGTGCCTATCTTACCATAATTAGCGGGAAAAAAAGAACATATTCGAGAGGTCTATATGAATATAACTGTATACTTAGGGGCAAACGAAGGATTTGACCCGACGTTAAAAGAATCTGTCATCCAATTAGGTGAATGGATCGGCAAAAGTGGAAATACACTTATATACGGTGGTTCTAAATCAGGTCTTATGGGAGAATTGGCAGTTTCCGCACTCTCAAATAGCGCTAAAGTAATAGGAGTAGAACCCCAGTTTTTCGTGGACGAATGCCTTCAATTAGACGGCTTAACAGAATTAATCATCACAAAAGATATGTCTGAAAGAAAGAATAAGATGATCGAATTGGGCGATGTTTTTATTGCTTTCCCTGGAGGAACGGGCACTCTTGAAGAAATATCCGAGATCATGTCAAAGGTCTCATTAGGAATGATTTGTTCTCCGTGCATTGTGTATAGCCTCAATAATTATTATTCCGGTCTCAAAGAATTGTTGATACACATGATAGAACTCGGCCTATCAAGTGAAGATAGACAAAAAGGAATATATTTTGCTGATAATCTTGACGAGATAATAGCGATAATAAAAGAATCTGACAAATAGGCTATTAGTTCGTTATTTCATTCTAGAAATCATTGCTCTTAATGCGGCGTTTTCTTCTTTAAGGAAAATAATTTCGCTTCTAAGAGCATTTTCTATTTCATCAAATCTACCAAGCAGCGCATCGTTGGCGGCAATTAGGTTCCTTGTTTTCTCCATTAAGATAGTTGCGGCTGCACGGAATTCAGGATAATTCTCTTTTGTGTAAATACAAAGCGGGAAGAAACTTTCTTTTGTTTGGGAGATGAACACTTTGGCTTCTATAGAAGACCAGTCGTATAAAGATTCGACCAAGACACCTCTTTCTGTTAAGCGAATAAGCAATGCGTATTTATTTGTCGTTAATCTTTCATAATACGAGAGATCTGCGTAGGAAATTTGTTTTAAAACGCCGTAAATCTCAGATATTCTTGCATCTTTTTCGCAAATATCATGTACAAAGGAGCCTTGAGTTTCAGGAACAACATCCCCAGGCAAATGATGACATAGCGATGTCACCACGATTACATCTAGCAATTCATTGTCTATAGGAAGATGGAATTTAATCAACATTCTGCAAACAGAAAGTCTGCGTCTATAGTAGATGTCTGAGTGTTTTCCGAAATTGTTTCTGATTGTTTCAAGAGCAGACAACGTTATTTTCAATCCTTTTTCTTTTGCGGAATCTAAGACGATGTTATAGAGCTCTAATAATGTATCTCTGTCTTTCATTATTGGCCCTCCTTAAGCAAAGAAAACGTTTCTCTTAGTTTTACGTTCTCTTCTCTTAATGTTGAAAGCTCGTCATTTAATTCCATGACCGTTTTCTTGTGCTTTTCCATCAGCATCTGGACTGTTTTCGTTTGGACGACAATCTGGTCCTGCATGATTTCAATGACGTCTGTTAATTCAGGATAGACTTCCCTTGCGTACTCACACATCGGAAGGTATCTCTTTCTCGTCTCCCCTATATATTCCTCAATCTTCCATTCCTTCATGTTATAGAGATCGCTGACGTTATGGCCTCTGTCAGAGAGCTTTACCAATAGAGCCAATCTATTGTTTCTTATTCCAGAGAAATAATCTTCCTCCTCATCCTCGGTTGGGTCCTTCTTTTTGGATACCAACTTAACAACGTCATACACTCTTTTATCTAATCCAAAATCTTTATATAGTTCTTCCCCGTTATTTTGGAAAGGAATGTCTTCAATCATGTCGTGACATAAAGCGGCGGCAATAAGAATGTCTTTTTCCTCATCGCCAAAAGGGTACCACATATCAGATAGCATCTTTGCTACTGTCAGGCAGTGGATAAGATATGGTTGTTTATGGATTTCCCCGTTTCTTACAACAGGTAATTTCCTATAAGTCCCATCATGAAGGCCTCTTGCTAGAGGGAGTGCAATCATAGTGTTATACAACCTGTTTGTCTCAGCGTAATATTCAAGGAATTCATAAGGCACTCGAACAAGCCAAAATTCGTCTTCGTTATAACTCAATGTTTTTGGGTCAATTTTATTCAGTTGAGTTTTTACTCTTCTTCTGAATTCACCTAACTCTTCCATGAATACTGCGTTCCTTATTAATGGACAACATTATAGTCTTAGTGCCTAACCATTCAAGAAAAGAGAAGGCATCATCTTGTTTTTATATCATAGTATTTCGCGGAATTAACTAACGCCCCAATTCACGCAAAATCCGGGATAGTATGGTGGAAAACGGATTATTCACAGCCATTTATGCATTATATTTGCATGTGTACTTAAAAAATATTGATTATCTATATTACCAGTAATATATTTCTACAATTGTGAGCGCGTAACACGCGACCACATCTATCATTTAGGCTAATTCAATCCAAACTTGGAGGTTAAATATGAAGAGTATAACAATCTTAGCTCTCTCTGCATTGTCGCTTACTTCGGTCTTAGTGCCTTATAGAGCAAACGATGCAAAAGTAGCTCCACGTATCGTTTATGTTGATTCCGTCAAAGGAAACGATGGATATGATGGAAGTGAAAGTCATCCTTACAAAACATTAGATAAAGCTTTGGCTGGTACTGATGATTTGGAAATTCATTTAATGGGTGGTGGTATATATTCGTCGACTAGAGCCACCAAAGATTTTTTGTTTGCCGATGGTCACGACAACGTCTCGATTATTGGAGAAGAAGGAAAGTATCCAACCCTAAAGATTGGAGGCGCCGATGGAAATGCGTACATTGGAACGAATCTTACCTTGGACAAAATCAAAATCACTAATTCGTGGGAAGAGAAAAAGGAAGCAAGATACTCTATTTATGCTTGCGGAAACGATTTAACATTTGGCGAAGACTGCGTGGTTGATAACAAGAGGTTTGTCAAACCTAACAGTTATGAAACGGGTATCGAATGTGGATTGGATTTTCAAATCTTTTCTGGCTGTAATGGTCAATCCAGTAGTACGGCCAAAAAAGGTGCTGACGGTTCGTATGTTGCCGGTCCAGATCCGCTTGGAAAAATGGAAAGTAACGGGAATACATTAACTTTCTTATCTGGCGATTTTGGTAAGATAACACTAACTAGTCGTGTCACGGACACTGGTACCGAGGATAACCATTTTAAGCCAAAATTAGTTTTTGGCGGAACCGCGTGTGCCTCCTACATAGGGGCCGCAAATGACTGGTTCAACCACATTGATGCGGATATCACCATTAAAGATGAAGCTCGCGTCCACAGGATTGTTGGCGGTGTCGCTGGTTATAGATACACAGCTACAGTTAGCGGAAAACCTTATATTTATTCGGGAAAAACTACGATTAACGTCCAAGGTGGATATGTAAAAAACATCATTGGTGGTTCATTGGGTAGAATGTCCGCTTATGTTAGACAAGAGGCTGATACCGAAATTAATGTGTCTGGCGGATACGTTGAATCATTAATTGGAGGGTCCGCCGCAGGTAATACATACGGAAACATCAGCATTAACGTTACAGGAGGCACTTTTGGTAATATTTCGGACGATATTGTCTTTGGTGTAGAAGGAAGCGATGTTGATACGAAACACGACGCTGGTTTCTATTGTGGCGGTGCTGGTATGTCATCGATGATTCACACAAATTGGGTAGATCCTAATCCTGTTAATGGGGTATACAATGACCTCAACCATGAATTATTTAGCGCAAAAGATGGGTGTTACAAAGAAAATGACATCCTTGACTCTAGCAAGCAGGTCATGGCAATTGGAAATGTTTATGGCTCAATTAAAGCTAATATTACAAAAGGCACTTTCAACTGCAATATTCACGGCGGAGGTAAGGGTTTTGATTATTCTAAGTATATCCTTGATAACGCCAAGAAAAATCTTTTGTTTAACGTCGCTCAAGTTACTAAAGGCGTCGATTTAACAGTTTCTGGTTGCACCGTTAATGGCAACGTTTACGGCGGAGGCGCTGGTATTGAAGGATCAACGGAAGATTATTTACGCATTGCAATGGTTGCTGGAACCATTAACTTGCACATTGGAAATAAAGAAACTGCAAAAAACGAAGGCAAACAACCAGAAGACTATTCAACAGTTATCAATGGTACAGTGTATGGTGGTGGTATTAACCCAAAAGTCACTTCTCAAAGCAAAGTTACACCTGCAATCGTCTTAGATATAGAAAATACATATATAAACAACACGAAAACATTAACAAACGGAAAATATATATCGGTACATGGTGGTTCGGAAAATGCATCTGTTGATGGACCGGTAGCCATTGATATCAAAGGAAGCCTTATTTGCAATGATATTTATCTCGGTTCTGGAGATGGAGACATCAACGGTTCTATTAAAATCGATGTAATCGACTCAAAAATAAACGGAAACCTAACATTAGGGTCGGTAACCGGTGATATTAACGGAGATGTCAACGTCTTGGTTGAAGGTTTATCAGTTATTCAGGATATTAACATTGGAAGTGATGAAGGTGTAATCAATGGAAAAGTGGATGTTACAATTTCTTCAACATCGGTTAACAACAACATAAACATCGGTACAGAGAAAGACTCGTTCGGAAACGATATCGAAGTCACAATCAACAAGGGAACATCTGTTGGTGGCACAGTTAACGACAATACCGGGGATTCTAACTTAGACTTAAATATCTCCGAAGACACCACAATTGAAGGCGAAATGCTCTATGTTCAAAGCTTTATTAGAGCTAGTGGTAATTACGGTGGTACAGCCAGATTGACCGCAGAGCATTACAAAAAAGATACAAGCAAGTCATACACATACACTTGGTATAAGGTTAAGACCGGCGACGAACAAAGCGATCAGCAGGTCCGTTCATCGGAATATAACTATATTGATTTGACTCCAGAAGAAGTTGGATCGTATTACTGCGTCTCTAAATGTGATGGGCATACTGCTGTAAAATCAAATACCGCTAGATTTGTGGAGAAATCCGAGGCAAAAGGCGCGCAGATTGGATTTGATTCTACCCCAATATTCAGCTTCTTCGTTGAATTATCCAGTGATTTTGATCCGTCAACCTCAGCTGTCATCACAATTGGCGACAGAAGCGAACAATCAATAGGAACCTTAAATAATTCCCTCGGCTATAACACATACAAATTCAGCATAAAACTTGCCCCGTATGAAATGGCCGATGACATCAGTATCTCGATTGAATCAGAGGGTGTGAATGATAAGTATTCAGTTAAGCAATACTGCAAGGAAGTGCTTGATTCGGATAAAACGGGACAGGAGATGAAAACCCTTGTCAAAGCTCTATTAAATTATGGAGCAGCAGCACAAGAATACTTTGGTTACGAAACATATAACCTTGCAAATTCATATTTAAAGGAAGCTGATAAAGTTCTATCAACAGCATCGATCGATGATGAGTATAAAAAACTAGCAGTCGATGATATGTCGGATGACATTAATGCGTACAGCGCAACTGTTGAAATCCTCACAGAAACAACGATAAGAGTATATTTCGTTGAAGAGGATGGAGGGTCGTTCGATGGTTATAAGGCTTATGTGACTGGCAATGGCGTTGAGCTCGATGATGTGGAAATCAAAGAGAAAAACGGCAGGCATTACATCGAGATAACCGGCATAAGTGCTCAAAACTTCAACGAAGTCTATACAGTCAAATTAGCAAAGAGTGAAACCGAATATGTTTCCGTCAGCTACAGCGTTCTTACATATTGCTATTCAAAGCAGAATTCATCGGACGCTTCATTAAAGAAATTCGCGTTATCCTTGTTTGATTATTACTTAGCCGTTCAGGCTTACTTAGGAAAATAGGAGGAAGAGTCATGGAAAAGTTTGTATTACCAGAAATCGAAATACTAGAAGTCGAAGAAAATGATATCCTTACCTCTTCGCTTGAGACGCTGAAACTCAATAAATGGGAAGTGGAAGAGGATAGATTCTAATGAAAGTTAGATCCCTTTTCCTTTGCTTAACAATCTTGGTACTCGCGTCGTGCGGGGTAAGCAAGAAATCTTCTATAGCGCCTACAGTTGATAATCCGACTGTCTTAAGCAGTTCTGAATCTGGTCAGCAGTCCTCCTCGTCTAGTAGCGAAGAGTCAACCTCATCAAGTCAGCCATCATCTTCTGAAGGTAGTTCTAAAAGCGGGGATGTGATTGAAGGACCAATCATTCTCATCTAATTGATTAGACCTCGAAAAATCGGGGTCTTTTCCTTAATTTTTGCAAAATGTGTTCACGTGTTAATACGTGTACGAATAGCAAGATAATCATATAAATGCATTCGATTTAGAACGATGATTAAGATACACATTACCTATTCGTCACATATTTTTCGTGCACTTTTAGGTACAAAAGAAAGGGAACATATGAAAAAGAAACTAATTGTAGCAAGCGCATTAGGACTATTAAGCGCTGCAATGGTTTGCGCTTCTATGCAAGGTGTTGGAAAGACCAACGCAATCTTCTTCAATGACATCGCTTATAACGACGGTGCATATTTAGAAAGAGCCCAAAAGCTCAATATAGAGATTGCTAATGAAGGTACCACGCTTCTTAAGAACGAGGACAACGTCCTTCCATTAGATAGCAGCATCCAGAGAATTTCGGTTTTCGGTAAAGCATCAACCAATCTTCAGATGGGTGGTGGAGGCTCAGGCTCAGGCTCTGTCTCGCAGGGAATCACCAAGATCGATCTTCAGAAGTCTTTAACAGACGCGGGTTATGATATTAACCCAGAATTGACGAGTTTTTATAGCTCAAACACCAGATCAGGCTCAGGACGTAAGAACGGTAACTCAGGCTGGAAGGGTATTTCAGAGGCAACAGTTGGTGAAACTCCAATTGCTAGCTACGACGAAAAAGTCATGAACAGCATCTATGACTACAATGATGCAGCAATCATGGTCTTAGCACGTGGCGGCACAGAAGGTGCTGACTGCAAAACGTATGATGCGCGTGACTTCGACAGTGACCCAATCAGTGATAGACACTACCTCGAATTATCAAAAAACGAAGAAGACCTCCTCGATATGATCGAAGAGAACTTCGACACAGTCATCGTTCTTATTAACTCAGGTAATGCATTCGAATGCGCTAGATTAGAATCAGATCCACAAGTTAACGCGGTTATCTGGATGGGCACACCTGGTGCTAACGGAACTGCAGCAATCGGAAAGATCTTAAAGGGCGAAGTTTGCCCATCAGGCAGAACCGTTGATACATGGGAAAGAGACTTCACAAAGAACCCAACATTCCAGAACTTTGCAGATAACCTCCAGACAAACATCGATGAAACAACCGGCATTGCATATCCTCAAGATACAATGTTTAACCCAGACGGATCTCCAGTCCACGCTTATGGTTCGTATAAGACCGCTCCAGTATGGGATAACGAAGACCATAAAGTCGTCAAATACGGCTTAAATGGTGTTAGACCATCTGCATATGTCTCATACGAAGAAGGCATCTACATGGATTATCGTTACTATGAAACAGCATATAGCGATATTGCAAAAGACAGCCAGTCAGAGGCAGATGCATGGTATGAAGGCGATTTCGGTGTCTGTTACCCATTCGGCTACGGATTAAGCTATACCACATTTAGCCAAAAAATCGTCAAATCCAACGTAAATAAGGGCACAATCACAACCGGAAAAGAGAAAATCACCGTCGATGTTGAAGTTGAAAATACTGGTGGAGTAGCCGGTAAAGAAGTGGTTCAGCTCTATTTCAAGGCACCATATTACGAGGGTGGAATCGAAAAAGCATATGAAGTTTTATGCGCATTCGGCAAAACATCACTCCTTGAACCAGGACAGAAAGAAACCGTTAAATTGGATTTCATCATCCAGGATTTCGCAAGCTATGACTTCAGCGACGCAAACGGTAACGGATTCAAGGGTTATGAGCTTGATGCAGGACAATATGAACTCTCAATCAACGCTAACGCTCACGAAGTTCTCGATTCAATCACCTTCAATGTAAAAGAAGGCGGAATTAAGTACGAAACCGACCGTTATACAGACCACAAAGTCGAAAATAGATTCTCAGGCGAGGACTTCTATTCATCACTTCCTTTAGAAAAAGACGTTGAATTTACACAGTTCAATCGTTCAAAGAAGGAAGAAACAAAGCCATCACATCCAACTATCGAATCAAGAACCCTTAAAGAGGGATCAAGAGTCCAGGAATTCTACACTCACGAGTTCACAATGGCAGATGTTGAATTAAGCGATGCAGGTGAATACATCCCATTAGCAGCAAAGAAGACTGCAGAAGACATCCAGGCGTTAGGCTGGACACAGCAGGAAACAACACTTTCTGCAGCAAGCTCAATCCAGTTTAAGGAATTAGTCGGACTTGATATCGATGATCCTAAGTGGACTGAATTCATGAACCAGATGACATACGCAGAGATGATTCCATTCGTCACCGGCGGAAACAACCACAACCCAGCAATCTCAAGAGTTGGCAAGCCATCTTCAAGTGACTCTGACGGACCATCCAAATTCGGCGCAATGTGGTGGTGTGGTGCTCCAATCGTGGCAGCAACATTCAACGTTGACCTCGCAAGACAGCAGGGCGACTGCGTTGGTATCGAAGGTCACCGTGACAATAAGTTCGGTTGGGCCGGACCTGGTGTCAACCTTCACCGTTCACCATTCGGAGGACGTAACTTCGAATATTATTCAGCCGACCCATTCCTTTCAGGAAGAATCTCAGGAAGAGTCGTTGCAGGCGCAACTGATAAGGGCATCTATTGCTTCTTCAAGCACTTCGCAGTCAATGACCAGGAAAAGAATAGAGAAGGCGTCTCAGCATTCTTAACAGAACAAGCACTTCGTGAGCTTTACCTCAAGCCATTCCAGATGGTTGTCCAGGAAGGTAAGGTTACAGGTATCATGTCTTCATACAACCGTTTAGGCTTGATGGAAACCGCAGCATCATATCCTCTCTTAACCGAAGTTTTACGTGAGGAATGGGGCTTCAGAGGATCAATCATCTCTGATATGACCCATAACGGCAACTCAAACGTCAACTTCAAATGCTATGAATGCATCAATAACCGTGTCTTAGCAGGCTGTAATAATCAGCTTGATGGATCCGATTATAGAAGTGCAGTCGAGTGTAAGTGGGATAGCACCCTCCACGCTCCAACATTCAAGGATAAGTCAGGCGAAACACACGTCTCATATTCTTGGTGGTACGCAGTTAGAACTATGTGTCAGCAGTCCATGTGGATGTGCTGTAATTCAGGCGCGATGCAGCGTGACTTCGTCAAGGAAGCTAACGTTACATGCTCAGGAATCGAAGGCGGTGTCTTAACTAAAGTTATCGGCGATGATGTCGATGTTGAAATCAACCTCAATGAAGGCATGAGAGTCGGTGACACATACGACGGAAAAGAAATCGTTGATGCCCAGTTCTCAATTGATATCGCAAACTCATTGCCAGCTGGCTTAGAGTTAGACGGCAACAGAATCGTCGGCACTTGCGAAGAAAAAGCAAATGTCTTCGTCCACGTTCTCATCACTCTTGAATTCGCCGACGGCTCAACTCTTGACACTGGAACATCGTTTGAACTTAACATCCTCGATGTTGCAGAAGAGATCGAAGGTGCAAACCCAATTGAACCTGTTAAGCCAGGAAAGAAGGGTTGCAAAGGCTCAGTAACCGCAACAGCTATCCTCATGGCTCCAATCGCAGCGGCAGCACTTGCGCTTGCTCTTAAAAAGAGAAAAGAATAAATAACACACATTCTTAAGGTCGGATTTATTCCGGCCTTTTCTTTATAAAATCAATCAACACAAAGCAATTTGTGAGTATTATTAGAAAAAACTAAAGAATGACATATATTTTAACTTATAAAATAAGTTAATCTTCTCTATAATATCAAAATTGTCTAGTCAATATGTATAGATTGTCATATTAATATGAGGCCAATCAATTTACATTATTTACATAAAAGCACGTTTTTAGGTATTAAAGGGATTTTTCCCTACCTTATATTTGAACTCGCTGTGAGCCAAGTAGAGACGTGCTAATCGAAAGGAAAGGGAAATAAAATGAACAAGTTAATACTTTCATTTTTAGCCGCTAGCATCGCTGTGCCAGGAATGGTTCAGCACGCTCCTCAGTCAGCTTACATCGGTGAGTATGGCGATAGAAGCTCATATATCGAACATGCTAGCAAGGTCAACGGTCAAATGGCCGATGAAGGATTCGTCCTCCTCAAAAACGACGGTTCATTACCTTTAGCTAAAGGAAGCAGACTTTCTGTTGTCGGAAAGAGCTCAACAAACTTAGCAAGAGGTGGTGCAGGTTCAGGTGCAGGTTCTGTCTCACAGGGCGTTACATCAATCGACTTACAGAAGTCATTAGAAGACGCAGGATTCGAGATCAACCCACAGTTAACAGCATTCTACAAGGATAACAGCAAATCGGGATCCGGCAGAACAAATGGTAACGACGGCTGGAAGGGTAACTCAGAAGTTACAATCGGCGAAACACCATTAGCAAGCTACAGCGATGATTTACTCTCATCACTCGATGATTACAACGACGCAGCTATCCAGGTTCTCACACGTGAAGGTTCAGAAGGTTGTGACGTCTTAACAATTGACGCAACAGACTCAACAAAGTTCGGCTTCTCAGAAAAGCACGCTCTCCAATTATCAGATAACGAGCAGGCATTATTCGACGAATTACACGACCACTTCGAACACATCATCATCGTCATCAACTCATCAAACATCTTCGAATGTGACCAGTTCATGAACGACGACAAGGTTGCAGGTATCCTTTGGATCGGAAACCCAGGCGACGTTGGTCCTGGTGCAGTCGGAAGAATCCTCTCAGGTGATGTCAACCCATCAGGTCACACAGTTGATACATGGACACGTGACTTCAGAGAAGATCCAACATTCCAGAACTTCTCAGACAACCGTCACACAGGTGAGGCAATCCCAAATACATCAAACAGATTAAAGCACGCTTCACAGGATACAATGTTTGCAGCAGACGGCTCACCAATGCTCTCATATGGTACTGATAAGAACTATAAGGATCACTCAGCACCAAGATGGTTAGAGAAGGAACAGAAAGTTGTCTCTGGTGGTATCAACGGCGTTAAGCCAGCATCATATGTTTCATACGAAGAAGGCATCTATGTCGACTATCGTTACTATGAAACACGTTATGCTGATATGCTCAAGAAAGACGGCAAGGAAGCAGCAGATGCTTGGTATAACGGAAACGAAGGCGTTGTCTTCCCATTCGGTTATGGCTTAAGCTACACAACATTCGATCAGAAGATCACAGGTATCAGACCTGCTAAGAGCCAGACACTCGATGAAAACAGCGATTTAATCGAAGTTTCAGTCAAGGTTACAAACACAGGCTCAGTTGCAGGTAAGGATTCAGTCCAGCTCTACTGGAATGCTCCATATACCGAAGGCGAAATCGAAAAGGCTGACCGTGTCTTATGCGCATTCGACAAGACAAAGATGCTTGGCGCAGGCGAATCACAGACAGTCTATCTCACATTCCACCTCCAGGATGTCGCTAACTACGACTTCACTGATGCCAACAAGAACGGCTTCAAGGGATATGAGCTCGATGGTGGCGACTATTCTATCTTATTAAATAAGAACGCACACGAGACATACGATAAGGTTGACTTAAAGGTTGTTGAAGGCGGTATCAAATACGAAAACGATCGTTTCACAGGAAACCAGGTCGAAAACAGATTCACAGACAGAGGCTTCTATAGCTCAATGCCAGGTGAAAACGACATCGAATTCACACAGATGTCACGTGCTGACTTCGTTGGCACATTCCCAAAATTCCCTTCAATCGCTGATAGAACAGTTAAGGAAGGCTCAAGATTCGAAGAATTCCTCACACACGAATTCAACATCTGGGAAGTCGATGAAGAACACAACTACGAAATCATCCCTGAAGCTGCATACAGATCAGAGGAAGATGGCGTTAAGGGTGGCTGGAAGCAGGAAAATAGCACTCTTGCTAAAGCAAACCGCACACAGTTAATCGAGATGAAGGATTACGAAGTCGATGATCCAGCATGGGAGGCATTCATCAACCAGTTCACATGGGCAGAAATGCTTACATATGTTGAAAACAACAGAATGAATTCACCTGCTAATAACAACATTGGCAAGAGCGGTTCATCAGAAGGTGACGGACCACAGAAGTTCAACATCATGTGGTGGGTCTCTTCTCCAATCGTAGCTGCTACATTCAACCCAAGACTCGCTCACGAACAGGGCGAATGCGTCGGTATGGAATCACAGATCTCCGGCAAATCAGGTTGGTGGGGACCAGCAGTCAACACACACCGTTCACCATTCGGCGGACGTAACTTCGAATACTACTCAGCAGATCCATTCTTAATGGGTAGAATGGCAGCTCAGGTTGTCGGCGCTGCAACAGACAGAGGTGTCTACGCATACTTCAAGCACTTCGCAGTCAACGACCAGGAAAAGAACCGTGAATCCGGTATCTCATTCGTCAACGAGCAGGCATTACGTGAAATCTATCTCAAGTCCTTCCAGATGGTCTTCGAAGAAGGCAAAGCAACTGGTGTCATGGGATCCTATAACCGTTTAGGCTTAATGGAAACCGCAGCATCATATCCATTAATGACTGAAGTTCTCCGTGGTGAATGGGGCTTCAAGGGCTCAGTCCTCTCAGATATGACCCACTCAGGAAACGGCTCAGTCAACAATAAGTGCTACGAAACAGTTACAAACCGTTGTATCGCAGGCTGTAACGCACAGTTAGACTCAGGCGGCTTCAATGGCCAGACAGCATCAAAGTGGGATGCAACATTCGAGTGGGCAGGCGGCACAGGCGCTCCAGTCTACACAAGCGGACTTGACGGACAGAAGCACATCTCATTCACATGGTGGAATGCAGTTAGACAGGCAGTCAAGCAGCACATGTACATGATCGTTAACTCAACAGCAATGCAGAGAGGCTTAACACAGGTTGTTGGCCAGACAGACGTTGAAGTTAAGGTCGGCGAAGAACTCAATCTCGAGGTCAAGCTCCCAGACGATGTCACATCAGCAACATACGAAATCAACAAGCGTTGCGAACTCCCAGCAGGCGTCACATTCGAAGATGGCGTTGTCGGTGGTAAGCTCTCAGCAGTTGGCTTATACAGAATCGACGTTGTCATCAACGCTGAATACTCAGATGGCTCAACAAAGCAGATCGCATACAAGTTCGTTATCGATGCAGTTGATGAACTCGGCGGCTTAGAAGGTAATAACGAAAACGACAAGCCAGGAAAGAAGGGTTGCAAAGGCTCAGTCACAGCAACAGCTATCCTCATGGCTCCAATCGCAGCAGCAGCTCTTGCTCTTGCTCTCAAGAAGAGAAAAGAAGAGAAATAAGCTCTGATTAAAGTCTTATAGAACTGCTAGGGCGAAATATCCCTAGCAGTTTCTATTCAAATTAGTAGTTCTTGCGCGGTTCAAGCGTAGGGCTGAATCGCACTTAACAATGAAAGGAGATATCCCTGGATATTCCTCGGATAATAAAAATATGAAATCAAACAAGAAAATCACAATGATGAGCGCTCTTGTCTGCGGTATGTTACTTGCAGGCTGTGGCGGAAATGGCGGTGGCGACACACCAACATCATCAAAGACAGGTGGCGACACACCAACATCATCAAAAGCTCCAACATCACAGGCAGAAGTTAAGAAATTCGACGTTACAATCAACGGCGAAAAGAAGACTGTTGATATGGGAACTGCACTTGAAAAGCCAGCAGATCCAACAGCACCAGAAGGCATGGCATTCTATGGCTGGAAGAATACGCTCAATGGCGGACAGATCTGGGATTTCGAAAACGAAACATTAAATTATGTTCTTGGTGATGTTAACCTCGAACCATGCTTCGTCAAGGCTGGATTAGAAGCTCAGATTCTTGAAGCAGAACTTTGCCCAAACATCAACGCTATCTATGGTGGTGAAAAAGGCATGAGTGGTATGACATATTCAGGTGGCCAGCAGGGCAAAGGCTTAATCGGCCGTGACTGGGA
>JAKSVD010000150.1 GCA_024408305.1 Bacilli bacterium
CTTTACACTTTAGAGAGAATGAACCGCCATGAGTTGGTTGATCTGGCAAAGAAAAACGGTGTTAGCCTTCAGTTTGTTGACGCATCTACATTAGACAGCATGGCAGGTTCAAATCACCATCAGGGTTTTGTTGCAAAAGTAAAAAGTTACAAAACATATTCTGTTGAAGACCTTCTTGCTTCTGTGAAAAACAAAAAAGAGCCTCTCTTCCTTATTCTTGATGGAATTGAAGATCCTCATAACTTAGGCGCCATATTAAGAACATGCGACGCCTTTGGAGTCGATGGAGTCATCATGAAGAAGAAGGGCGAAGTTCAACTTAATCCAACCGTCGCACGCGTTTCTACAGGCGCTATAAACTATGTCAAAGTAGCGGTCGTAGCAAATCTTACTCAAGCAGCAGAAACTCTTAAGAAGAACGGTTTCTGGATTGTCTCTAGCGACGGAGAAGCTACCCAAAGATATGACGAAGTCGATTATAAATGTCCAATCGGATTAGTCGTTGGTTCCGAGGGCTTTGGTATTTCTAGATTACTTTTAGAACACCGCGATCTCGTAATCAAAAGCGCAATGGTTGGACACGTTAATTCGCGCAACGCATCCGTCTCAGCCGCAATTCTTGTTTCCCAGATCTCATTAGCTAGAAAATAGCGAAAGGGATTTCATTATGAAAAAGAAAAAGCCAGGAAAGGCTTCGTTTTCAAAGTACTTCGAACGCGATGAAAAACTTCTGTTCGCATCTAGGGCAGGTAATTTCTACGCAGGCAGCGAACTATTACAAAGATATTTCGAAATACGGTATAAGGTAGGGAACAACGTATCACCTACTTTAATCAAATTGCTTGATTCATGGGAATTTAATCATGCTTTCTTTGACGCTTATAACAATATATGTGTCCACTATAAGCATGATGGAACGCCTTAGTTTTTGAAGCATCTAGCAATCAAGTCTTTCAAAGGCTAAGAATTCTTTCTTTCGACGAAGAACTGCATTCCATTGAAGGAAATACCTATACGCTATCGGATATAGTCCCTGCTGGCGCAGATATCTATAACGACGTAATTTATTATGTTAATTATATGGATTCATTAGAACGCTTCACGAACAGAGACTATGGCCTAAGCGATGTTGATAAAGCTATAGTGAGATTTAAAGCGGAAGGACTCTCATATTGCGAGATAGCGGATATACTTTCTTCTACTATTTCATCTGTTAGAAGGAGTTTCAAAAGATTCTATCAAGCCGTCTTAAAAACATTAAAGACTAACTCAATTGATAAAATTAAAGAAGACTTCGAAAAGCTAATTGAATGATGTTTTGCCGGTGATTTTTATACTAATTCTTTAGCAAAACGCGAATATAATGCCTTAATTGATTTTTCTAAATCGTCATTGGAAACACCAACGATGATGTTAATTTCGACACGTCCCTGGTCGATAAGTTTAATGTTGATATTCTCTTCTCCAAAGACTGAAAGAAGACGCCCAGAGACACCTGGCTTCTTTGCCATATTCTGTCCTACGATAGCAACAAGAGCGACATCATCGTCTTGAGTGATGGAAACAATTTCAGGAATAGCTTCGCATTCTTCGATGACGGCAAATAACTGATCTTCTATTTTGCTCTTGTCGATAATGACAGAGAATGAGTCTATTGATGTTGGGATGTGCTCGACAGGAATCTGGTGTTCGTGGAGAACATTGAGTATCTTTCTAATGACTTCAAGTTTATTTGATTCGCGTGATTTAACGAACGTGAGGGCGATTAATCCTTTTCTTCCAGCAAAGCCAGTAATGAGGTGGTGTCCCTCTCTAGCGTATTTTTTGATTAATGTGCTGCCTTCTTCAGGGTGGTTGGTGTTAAGAAGTTCAAGAGTGATGCCTTTTTCAATGAGAGGGATGATTGTTTCTTGATGAAGAACTTGAGCGCCTGTGTATGCGAGTTCTCTTAATTCATCATGGGAAATCTCTTTGATTCTATGCGGATTCTCGATGAGCCTTGGATCTGCCATATAGAAGCCGCTGACATCTGTGAAGTTCTCATAGAGGTCGGCAGAAACAGCATCTGCAGCATAAGCAGCGGACACATCGCTTCCTCCACGGCTAAACAAGCAAATTGAACCATCCGGCTTAGAACCATAGAAACCTGGTATGACAACTCTTTCATGTTCTTTAACGGCAAGAGCAATATCTTTTCTTGTTCTTTCTAAATCGACCTTTCCATCGTCTTTGAAATGAATAAGGCTGCGACTATCAACAAAAGTGTATCCAAGATAATCCGCCAAAAGCATAGCGGAGAAATATTCACCACGAGATACAAGCACTTGCTCGGTGATGATATTTTGTTCAAGAGCCTTTTCAATTGCATTAAGAGGCTCTTCGACATTGCATGTAAGACCTAATTCTTTTTTGATTGAAAGGATACGTTCTTTGACTTTTTTGATGTCCTTTGTCTTGTATGCCTGAATTAACAGGTCAGTAACCTTCTCTGGTTCCTCTTGGCTTTTTCCAGGAGCAGAGACGATGATTACCTTTCTAGCTTCATCACTTTCAATGATTGCTTTGACTTTAGAGAACTGTTTTGCATCAGCAAGGGAGGATCCACCAAACTTACAAACCTTAAGCATTTTCTCTCTCCTTGATGAGTTCTCTTACAATCTGAACAGCGTTAGCAGCGGCGCCTTTTCTGACGTTATCTGCAACGCAGTAGATAAGAAGACCGTTTTCGACTGCAAGATCTTTTCTAATACGTCCGACATAAACTAAATCGTTTCCAGCAGCGATTGTAGATGTTGGGTAAATATGATTTTTTGGATCGTCTAACACTTTGATGCCTGGGTAAGACGCTAAAACTTCACGTGCTTCTTCAGGTGTAACTGGTTTTTCTAATTCGACTTTGATTAAAACGCCGTGCGCCACTGGAACAGGGACGCGGATACATGTTGCGGAAACAGGAAGATCTGGTAAGTGGAGGATCTTACGTGTCTCGTTAACCATCTTCATCTCTTCTTTTGAGTAGCCATCATCAAAGAAGACGTCGATTTCAGGAATGCATGTATGGGAAATATCGTATGGGTAGAAACCTGTTGGCTCTCCTTTTTCTGCTCCTTCCCAATCATTAAGACCGCGTTTGCCAGAACCAGAAACAGCTTGATACGTAGCATAATTAACGCGAACAAGGCCAAATTTATCCGCAAGTGGCTTAAGTGGTAAAACGGACTGAATTGTTGAACAGTTTGGGTTTGCGACAAGGCGTCTCATGCTCTTGATGTCAGCGAGATTGATTTCAGGAACGACAAGAGCGCATGTTGGATCCATTCTCCAGTAAGAACTATTATCGACAACATATGCGCCTTCTTTTTCTGCAAGAGGAGCCCAGATTCTTGATGGCTCTCCACCTGCGGAGAATAAAGCATAATCAACACCGACAAAGCATCCTTCTTCTAATTTGAGCAAAGGATATTCTTTTCCTTTGAAGGTAACGGTTTTTCCAACGCTCTTTTCGGAAGCGAATAAACGTAATTCGCCAATAGGTAAATCATATTCTTCCATGACTTTGAGGAATGTTCTTCCTACAAGGCCTGATGCGCCAACAACGGCAAATGTGTACTGTTTCATTCTTCGTTCTCCTTTAATACGACTGCAAAGCGCTTCAATTTTTCAGCGCTAGGTTTAATGAGTTCAATTGGTTCACGGCTATCTTCTTCGTAGCAAAGATATCTGCCAGGCAAATCTTCTGAGATTTTTCCTTTTTCTCCAAGACCTTCTAATTGCATCTTATAGTCTGCAAGGATTCTCTTGATGTCTTGCATGATTGCATCGGCTGTTGGGTATCTGCCAGCGCCTGGGCCTTGGAAAGGAATTTCTCCTTTTTTTGAGAACACTGCTGTTGCAGCGTTAATCTCATTTTTATTTTGTCCCATGAACGACTCTTTCTTAACAAGAGTCGGGATGACAATGGTGTTAAACTCGTCGCCGTCTTTTGCAAT
>JAKSVD010000151.1 GCA_024408305.1 Bacilli bacterium
ACGGCGATAAAGTCGAAATGATCACAGAAACAGGAAGAGTCGTAACGGGTCCTGTATCATCCCTAGCCACCACTAAAGATGGAGTGTCATCTCGAGTTGATTATGTCACATCAACGGGTAACCCAGAATTCACATTCGAACTCCCGGTCAACTTCGCTGACACAAACCTCAACTTGAAGTTGCTCACTGCAAGAACCCACACATACGGTGAAGACGGAGTCTGCACTGAATGTGGATATCATGAGGACATCAAATCAAATTGCTATGTCCTAACCGGCACCGCAAAGACCGGTGGAGTCTCAATCCCAGCAAAATCCACAATCAACCTGAACGACAGTTCCACAAGCAAAACATACACTGCATATGTTGCATCGGTTAATGACCAAACATCAGGCACCGTAACTGTTGCAGAAGGCGAACAATTATCAGTTGTTGTAAGCATCAGTGGTGCGTACAACCTAACATCATCTGACTACCTTTACCTTACAAACCAGAAATTATGGGTTTCTAGATTCTATAATGACATGGATGCAACAATCGTCCCATCACAAACAAAGACATTCTTCTTAGATGGCATCACTGCCCACGCAGTCGATAACAACACAGGCAAGTATTATCGTGACGACTTCATGGGCGAAGAAGTATCTCGTTCAACTGTGATATCAACCGCTCCAGAAAAGAACGCTACTGCATGGTTTGAAATCACCGGAACTCCAACAATTGGTACTGCCGGAGCATCAGTATCAGTAACTCTTAATAAGGGCGATATCAGCATCGGAGACTCATTCAACGTTTATTCCTCAGAGGGCAAGTTGCTCAATGGACCATTAGTCTCTTGTAAGGTCGCAGCAATCCAGGTTGGCAGCAAAACCACAACTACACTTGCAAATGGTCAGACCGGAATCCTTGTCCTTAAAGCAGTTAATGCAGCGGCACAATCTCCTAGAGATCAGGATGTAACCTCAACTTACATCAAGAAAGGCATCTACTGTGCTTTCTAATCAATCTCAGGAATAAAGAATTGATATTTGATTTTAATAAGCTAGTTTCATTGATGAAATGCGACTAGCTTATTTTTAAACACAATATTGAACAACAATATGCAATTACGGGAAGCTTTTCCAAGCTCAAAAATAAATTTAGTTATAAAACCAAAATATAAATAACGTAAAACATAAAAAACGGAATAAAAAATACCGAAATTACTAAAAACCATTGATTTTCTCTGTTCATAACTCTAATATCAGTTACCAAGGAGGTAACGTTATGAATAGAATCGGAAACATCCGTCTTGAATCTCTAGAATTAGAGAATTTTAAGAATATCGCCCACGGAAATTTGTATTTTAACGAAAACAAAAAACTTGAACGTGGAGTATATGATGATGAAGACATCTCTAATTTACTTTGCATCTATGGACAGAATGGCAGTGGTAAGACCGCTAGTCTAAACGCGATAAGGCTGCTTCAGCACCTCTTATCAGGAACGCCTCTTTTACCGGAGCATTTTGATTACATCAGATTCGGCAAGGAATCTATGACTATCAAGGCTAATTTCTTAATGGAGATTGAAGAGGATAAATACTATTTAGAGTATTCTGTTAACCTTGCATCAAAGGGAATATCCGGCATAACCAAAGAGAAATTGTCCTATTCCAAAATAGATTCAGAAGATAGAAAGACCACACTCTTTTCTTATGAATACCCAGAGGACATATCAAAAACATTTTTATCTAAATTAGAGAGGAAGGAGTCGGTGCTATATTGCTATACCGCATCCATGGAGACCACAAACAGGATGCCTAACTCCTCTCCGACGTCATCTATCTTTAATCCAAATTTACTAAACCTTTCACTTAATGCTCTACATGTTAGTGAGGAAGAGAAGACGATAATATATTCACTTCATCATTTCGCTAAATTCCGCCTTGCGATCTACTCGATTAATTATTTCGAGAACAACGAGAACTTAGGCATACGAATCAGAGTTAAAAACGAGAACAATGCCGGATATATATCTGCATGCAGCGATATATTCGTCCCATTTAAACCTTTTAAATTAAATAAAGATGACTATGTGGTATTTGAAAAAGTCATTAGAAAAATCAATGCGGTAATCCCATCAATCATCCCTGGGTATCAAATTACTATTACAGAGAGTTATCCGAAGAATATCCAATCGGCCACAAATGGAGTGGACTTTGTCCTGATGTCGGATAGAAATGGCATTGCCGTGCCTCTTGCATATGAATCAAACGGAATTAAAAAGATCATATCTTTGATATCAGGCATGATCGAGGCATATTCAAATGAAGGACACCTATTGGTGGTGGATGAATTAGACAGTGGAATATTTGAATACCTACTAGGAGAAATAGCATACGCATTCGATAACTTCTCTAGAGGCCAGCTGATATTCACGTGCCACAACATGCGAGTGCTTGAGAAGATCAGCCATAAAAACGCCTTCTTCACAACGCTTGACCCGTTTAATGCCTTCGTGAAGATAACCAACGTAAAAGAATCGAACAACTTAAGAGATCTCTATTACAAATACATAGCTAACGGTCTAAAAGGAGAGATGAAGTGCTACGACATGGTAGATACGTCTAAATTAATAAATTCTCTTAACATGGAGGTGGATTCATGAAGAAATGCCTCATGTTAGTAGAAGGTCCATTCGACCAGCAAAGACTATCCCTGCTAAAAGACCTATTCGACGGAGATAAACTCTCCATCATCCCGTGCGGCACGGATGCTACAACCCACCCACTATATTACGAGGAATTTGAAAGCATGGTGGTGAGGGTCCTTAAAAAGGATAAGAGGTATGACATGTCCATGTTCGATGAATTTGTTCATGTCATGGATACCGATGGGTGTTTTATCCCGGATAGCTGCATCGTTGAAAACGCTGATTTCTCGCACATCAAATATCGAGAAGATAAGATAGAATGCTGCTCGAATGTTAAGGGCGTTGTGAGCCAACACGAGAACAAACGACGAAGCATTGAAAAGATGCTCGAAAGCGGTAAGGTTAAAATCTATTACAATTCGACGAACATAGATCATGCCTTCGACAAGAATCAGAATCCGTCTAGTAAAGCTAAAAGAAATCTAGCACTCCAAACCTATGCAAAGTATCAAGGCAAGGAGCAAGAATACATACGTTTCCTAAACGAAATAAACGCTTCGAAAACAACATCTTATAAAGAAACGTGGGAATATATCAAAGAAGGATTCAATTCCTTGAATGCAACTTCAAACATAATATGCTTCCTTGTGGATCACATTGAAGATCTAAAAGAAGATTACAAAGAACTCCTACTAGAATTAACAAACAACAAAAAATGAAAGAGGGCCAGAGAGGTCCTCTTTTCATTATCAGATATTAGTTGGCAATAGCCTTTTTGATTGTTTTTAAAGGCAATGTGTACCTCAGCGAGCTTTCGTCTATGCAATGAAATCCATAATGCTCATAGAAACCTCTAGAGTTATCTTTTGCCTCAACGATGACAAAATAGATTGCTGAGTGTTCTGACACTGAGACTATTTTCTTTAAAGCATGTGACAGTAGTTGCTTGCCAACGCCTTGTTTTTGGCATTGAACATCCACCGCGAATCTTGCGATCCTAATGCAAGGAATCGGATACCTTGGTAGCTTCTTTTTGTCTTCGCTTGAGAGTTCACTAAAGGCAAGTGAAGAATTTGATAATGTATAGAAACCAATTATCTGATTACCATCTAAGGCCACAAACGTTTTGCCAAGGTTGTTTCTATCGTTCTGAGAAGCGTAATAGTAGAGGAAGTGGTTAAGTGATTCGTCGCCACAATCAAATCCTTTAAGTTTTGAAATACTTAGGTTTTTGATCGAAGTGACAATCATTTAAATAACTCCTTCAATGCATCATTTGGCTCTTCGTCTTCCTCGAGGAGACGCATAATAACATCACGCCC
>JAKSVD010000152.1 GCA_024408305.1 Bacilli bacterium
TGTTAGAAACACAATTATATCTTAATTTGCTTTCCGTTCTTGAACTTGAATGTGATGGTTTGGTCTCTGTTGACGGTTCCCGATTCAAGGAGCACGTTCCAAAGTTTGTCGTCCCATTCGGTTATCATCTCAGGGCTTTTCTTCAAAGCTTCTATGAAGGTATCTATTGATAGCGCCTTTGCAAGTTTTAGGTTCTTGGCTTGGATTGCTTTCTTCAACCTATCGTTGGCTTCATTAAACCTTTTGTTAAGCTCGTCGTATTTCCTTTGATATTCATCTTGATCCTGAACCTTGAATTGGTTCTCTTTAACCATTCGGTTTGCGGCTTCAGTGATTATTTCAATGTTGGCTTGTTCCTCAGCGATTGCCTTATCCTCAGCTTCGACGTTCGTTAGTAGTTCCTTGACCATCAATGCATCCTCGATAAGCGCGTCCTTGTCCATCATCGTCCTGTTATAGGCTTCTACAAATTTCTTCTTGATGTCTTCTTCTGATAGTTTTGGTGTCATGCATTGGTCATGGCCCTTATTGTACATATCATTACATCTGTAGATGGTTCTTTGGTACTTTGTACCAGCATGCCAAATCTTAGGCCCATAGAAGCAACCGCAGTCGGCGCAGATAAGCTTTGAAGAGAATGGACCGTTTCCTGAATACGAGGCTCCTATTTCCCTTCTTCTAACAAGCTCGGCTTGCACCATTTCCCATTCTGATTTGTCTATGATGTATGGGTGGCTGTCCTTCACGTAATATGAGTCAATCTCACCTTCATTCTTCTTGGTTTTGTGCTCCAAGAAATCGACCGTGAATGTCTTTTGAAGCTTTGAATCGCCTTTGTATTTTTCATTTGTGAGTATTGAAAGCACGTTGTTTATCTTCCAGGTGCAGCCTTCTTTTCCGCTTGGGGTAGGTATGCCGTTGTCGTTTAGGATTTTGGCAATGCCCATGCATGTTTTGCCTTCTGCAAGAAATAGTCTATATATCTCTCTTACGATTTTAGCTTCTTCCTCAACCAGTATGATGCCTTCATCCGTTTTAGTGAATCCTAAGAATCTATTGTAAGCCCAGCTTGTTTTGCCCTCTTGCATCTTCCAGCGTTTACCCATCGTTACGTTTTGAGAAATGGATCTTGATTCCTCTTGTGCAGCAGATGCTAAAACTGTGAGAACGAACTCGGACTTATCTTCAAAGGACCAGATGTTCTCTTTTTCAAAGAATACCTCAACCCCTATTCGCTTAAGTTCTCTTGTAAGGCTGATGGTGTCGACCGTGTTTCTTGCGAATCTTGAAATAGACTTTGTGACGATTAGGTCAATCTTTCCGGCTTTTGCATCGTCTATCATCCTGTTGAAATTGATGCGTCTTTTTCTATTGGTTCCGGTGATGCCTTCATCTGCGTAAATCGCCACGAACTCCCATTGTGGATTTGCTTTGATATACTCTTCGTACTTCTTGCATTGGGAATCGTAGGATGTGTATTGCTCATCGGAATCCGTGGATACTCTAGCGTATGCCGCTACCTTTCTTTTACTTATTTGGCCTAGCGGCATTTGAGTTAATGGATTAATCGTTGATGGTATGACTGTTACCTTGCTCATTGCTTTTTCCTCCTTTCGTTCATTTTTAAAGTTCTTTGCCTTGCTACTTCCCTCATCTCAGGAGTCCAGCTGTTGCGTCTTGAATATTCGGGATAAGTAGCTTCTTTTGTTGTCCCATCTTTAAGATGAAATAGGAGTCTGTTCTCATTGCTGAATATTTCTATTCTTTCAATAAGATTTCTAACCTTATTCTCATCAAACTCCTTCAATCCTAAGATGTCAGTTGTTATGTTCATAAGCATGTCGTCCCTTATTTGCCTTGAAGAACATGCTTCCTTACCAAAATTCTCGAAAGTCCTACAGTTCCAGTAGATTCTGTATCTATTTTGCTTCTTCATATATCTTTTTCCGCAGTAGCCGCAGTATAGGAGCCCTGTGAACTTATTCACCATCCCTATGTTCTTGGTGACGACCTTCTCGGCTTTTTGTCTTCTTATTCTTTGTGCCTCGTTCCATACGGCCTTTGTTATGATTGGTTCATGGTCTTTTTCGACAAGATACATGTTCTTTTGTCCTTTGTTGCATTTGGTAGTCTTCGTTAGGTGGTTTTCCCTAAAGGTCTTCTGAAGAACCAAATCACCTGTGTAGTTAATGTTCGATAGGACCGTCAGCACGCTTTCCCTTGTCCACTTGGTTCCTTTGAAGGATTTAATTCCCTCGTCATTGAAGGCCTTTGCTATCCTCATAGCGCCTTTGCCTGCGATGTATTCATGAAATATCCTTTGTACCAACGGAGCGGTTTCCGGGTCAATCACGTAACGCCTGTTTATCATCTTATAACCCAAGCAATTGTTCCCACCCCAAAGTATGCCCTGCTCCATGTCCTTTTTGATTCGCCAAAGCATGTTCTCGCTTGTGCTCCTTGATTGCTCTTGGGCTACCGATGCAAGCATCGACAAAATCATCTCGCCTTCGTTCGACATCGAATAGATTCTCTCTTCCTCGAAGTAAACGTTGACGTTATGTTGCTTTAGCTCCCTTGTGGTCTCAAGGAGCGTCAATGTATTTCTTGCGAATCTCGATATCGACTTTGTGATGATCAAATCGATTTTTCCTTCAATTGCGTCCTTTATGAGCTGTTGGAAGCCTTCTCTTGAGTCTTTTGTTCCAGTCATCGCCTCATCCGAATAAACGCCTACAAACGCCCATTCTTCATGCGATTGAATCATTCGGTTGTAATCGCTGATTTGAGCAGATAAGGATTGGAGCATCGCTTCTTTACCGCTTGAGACTCTGGCGTACGCCGCTACCTTCTTTAATGAAGGTAATTTAGTAGAAGCTTCTATTTTCTCAACTTCTTTCTTCATCTTGTTTTTCCTCCTTTTCGTCACGTATATACATCGCTCTGAAAGGACTATTTATCAAGTCGTTTGCTCGGATAATACTAACCTTTTTGATACAATATTTTTCAGCTATGGCGGATTCTGATTTTTGGTATTCTTCATCGTTTATAACTCCGTCTTTTTTCATCTTCTTTATCATTGAAAGAGATGATAGGTAATGCTCGTAATTATTCATTATCTTGCACCACCTTTTTGGATTTTATGTAGCAATTCCAACAGCAGTATTTTCTATTTTTAGATGGATAGTATTTGATCTCTTTTCCACATGTTGGGCATATAGCTATTGCCATCTTGTCCTCTTTAAGAAGATTCTTATTTTCCTTCCACCATTTCATCCTGCATTTATTTGAGCAGAATTTCTTTTGCCTATGCCCTTTAGTTTGGATTAAAGGAAGTCCGCAACACTTGCATAAAAGGACTGTTCTGGTAGCTTCTTCGTTTCTTCTTCTTAAGAAAGACTTGACACTACCGATAGCTATTCCTGTTTCATTTGATATGGCCTTATAACCAAGACCACTATTTCTTAATTCAAGTATTCTTTGCTTTTCATTTTCTGTCATGTCCAGCACCTCCCAGTCCTTTAATGGCGGGATTCGTACCTTTTTGCCGGTAGTTGCAGAAAAAAATAAGCAAAATAAAAAGCCTCCAGGATGGTGGTCCCAGAGGTTATATTCTAATTACAATTTATCGATGTATTTTTGGCTCTTCTCTTTATAAGTAGTTTCATCAATAACGCCTTCATCAAGAAGCGACTTTAGTTCTTTAAGTTTTCTTACTGGATCGGTTGAGAAATCGCTAATCGAATTTTCTTTTATGGTTTCTCTTTCTTTGCGTATTTGCTCATCCAATGCTCGTCTATATTCAATTTTGGTTTTCCTCAATAAACGGATTGACAAGATAAAGTATATTAAATGTATTATTGCCGCTTCCAATGAACCCCAATATCCGTTATTAATATAAAGAAATCCTTCCCAGACATAGCCTAATGTAAG
>JAKSVD010000153.1 GCA_024408305.1 Bacilli bacterium
GGGAGGAGAACAACGCTTGAGGTCTAATTTCAAATAAATCGCTAGGGCTCAGTTCTTTCATGGGCATAATGTTAGCAAAATTGAATGTATAAATCCATAAAAGATTCGATAGAATCTACACTTTTAAAAGTAATCCACAAGCATTGTTTCATATTTAGGCACTTATATTCGGCACTTTTTAAAGTTTCCCACAATTTAAGAAGATTTATCCACATTTGTTAAGTTATGTCTAAAAAATGGCCGATTACGTCGGTTATTCTTAACAAAGAATATTTAAATAGCTAAAATATTGCCGGTAGAGGGATTTACTAAAAATGAGAATTGGAATATTAACATCAGGTGGCGATTCACCTGGCATGAACGACGCGATCTACGCAGTCGTTAAAACTTGTTACAAAAGAGGCATTGAGTGCTACGGCATCTACAATGGCTATAGAGGCTTAGTTAGAAATCAGATTGCCCCACTTTCATTAGAAGATGTCCACGGCATCGAATCAAAAGGCGGAACAATCTTAAGATCAGCAAGACTCCCTGAATTCAAGGAAGTTGAAGTTAGACAGAAAGCTGTTGAAAACTTAAAGGCAAACGGTATCGACGCATTAGTTGTTGTCGGTGGTGACGGATCATACATGGGCGCACTCAGATTAACTGAGATGGGCATCAACTGTATCGGTCTTCCTGGCACAATTGATAACGACATCGCTTCAACCGACTTCACAATTGGTTTCTTCACATGCACTGAAACAATTCAGAAGGGTATTGAATTAGTCAAAGATACAGCAAGATCACACTCAAGATGTATCGTTATCGAAACCATGGGTAATAAATGCGGTGACTTAGCATTATTCGGCGCTATCTCTTGCGGAGTTGACGCAGTCATCACAAGAGAACATCCAATCGATGAAGAGGAACTCTTTGCCCGTCTTACAAAGAAAAGAGAAAAGAACCCAGATGCATACGCAATCGTTGTCATTTCTGAAAAGAATCCAGATTGCCAGCTCAATGATCTCGTTGAAAAGATTAAACAGAACACTCCATTTGGACAGCATGTCAGAGGCACATCCTTAGGCTTTGTTCAGAGAGGTGGAAACCCATGCACATTCGATAGAATCATGGCTATCCGTATGGGCGTTAGAGCTGTTGAATTACTTGTCGAGGGCAAAGGCGGACGTTGCGTTGGTCTTAGAAAGAACGCAATCGTTGACTACGATATCGTCGAAGCACTTTCTAAAGAAAGACATGTCGATCCAGACATCGCAAGACTTGCAGACATCTTAATGTACAACTCAAAAGAACTATGAGAAAAATTATTAGCCTAGACATCGGAGGCACAAATACACGTGTCTCCCTCATCAATGAAAAGTACGAGGTTGAAAAGACCTTGATTTCAGACACAGTAGTTGGAAACACCGATAAGTTCCTCGCTAATGTCGTCAAAACAGTTAGAGAGGCCATCAGCGAAGACGATATGAAAGATGTCATCGCTATTTCTGCTGGTGTTCCAGGAAGAGTTAGGGAAAACGGATTTATCGACATCCTCCCTAACATCCACATCTCCAACATCCCGTTCTCTGAATACATGTCAAAGGCGTTCGGATTGCCTGCATACGCATTAAACGACGCACAGGCAGCAGCTTTAGCTGAAGCTAATGTTGGTCCATGGGCAAAGAATAGATCAGTCTATTTCGTTACCATCTCAACCGGTGTTGGCGGTGCTCTTTGCGTTGATGGAATCCTTAAGAATTCATCAAATGAGGCAGGCCACACAATGGTGCCTTATAAGGGTGAGGTCCACGAATTCGAGCATATGTGTTCTGGTACAGGATTAATTAGACTTTGCGATATGAATGATCTATATGTTGCAAACGCTAAAGAATTCTTCGAGATGGTCCAGAATGAAAACTATCAGGCAGTTGCAGTCTATAAAGACTGGATCAAGATGCTTTCTAGATGGTTCTCAATGATGCAGGAGCTTTATCAGCCAGACGTATTCGCAGTAACAGGCGGCGTCATGAAGAGTGCACATCTCTTCTTCGATGAGCTTAAAGCCACCACTCCAGCATGCAAAATCGAAGCAGCTGGATGCGGACAAATGGCAGGCTTATTAGGAGCTGCTGTTTACGGATTCTATAGAGTCAAAAATCAATAACATAAATGGACGTCGAAAAGACGTCCTTTTCTTATGTAAAAATTTAAACCTTTTGTGTATCTATTGTGTTACTTTCATATAAATGATATACTTTTAGCGATGTTTATGGGGGACATTTATGAAAGAAAGGAAACAAGCAATTTTTAGTGTACGTATGGATTCAGAAACAAAAAGAGAATTCGATGCAGTTTGCAATGCCATGGGCATAACATCGGCAGCTGCAATCAACATGTTTGCTAAACAAGTCGTTCTTGAAGGTGGCCTACCATTTAAACCAACAACGAAAACAGACAAAAAGCGAGCATTTTTTGAAGCTCTTGAGGCCTTGCGGGTTGATGCCGAAAATAACGGATCATCAGATATGTCTCTAGAAGAAATCAACAAGGAAATCGGCTTGTATCGTGAAGGGAAATGAAGTGCAAAATAATCCTTGATACAAACGTAATAATCTCAATGGCGCTTTATAGAAACGAGAAAAGTATCGTTCAGAGAATTCATTGATCTTTCTTTTAAAGAAACGCATAAATAGCAAAAGATATACTGGCGGCATAACCAGTAGTCTTTTTTATGATAAAAAAGTCTATTATTTAATAGTTTATTAATGCTTTTTGCTTGCATATAAGATTTTGCGTTCTAGAATAATAACTGCAATGAAGGAGACATGCTTAAATGGCTATAGCCATATGAAGTACCACTCCGGAGCTCCTGACGATGAGCCAGGCGTATCGACAACGCGTTAAGTGTCGAGAGTGCATAGCATTGCTATGAAACAAGGTGGTACCACGCGGAAGCGTCCTTAGTTATGAGGGGCGTTTTATTTTTGTCCCCGGAAAGGAATTAGGTATGAAAATCAAATACCAGGGAAACGAAGTCGAATTATTAGACAACGCAAACGGATTTATTGCCGCTAAGACATTAGACCCAGAAAACAAGAACAAGATCATTGCCTATAAGGTTGGTGAGAATGTTCATGAAATGAAAGATGTCATCGCTGAAGGCGAAGAAATCGAATTCATCAACATCGAATCTAAAGAAGGATTCGAGATGTTAAATCACTCAACATCACACTTGATGGCACAGGCTATCAAACATTTATACCCAAACTGCAAGTTCGGTTTTGGCCCATCAATTGATGAGGGCTTCTACTACGACGTTGATTTCGGAGAAGGAGTCGTCGTTAGAGAAGAAGATTTCGCTAAGATCGAAGCAGAAATGAAGAAACTCTCAAAGCAAGACATCAAATTCGAGAGAATGGAAGTCAGCGCAGCAGAGGCACTTGAAGTCTTCAAGGATAACGAATATAAGCAGGAACTCATCCACGAACACGAAAATGAGCAGATCTCACTCTATAAGCAGGGTGACTTCACAGACCTTTGCCGTGGACCTCACGTTCCATCAACTTCTTACATCAAGCACTTCAAACTCTTATCAGTTGCAGGTGCATACTGGAGAGGTAATTCAGACAACAAGATGCTTACAAGAATCTATGCAACATCTTGGTCTAGCGAAGAAGCACTTAAGGAACACCTTGAAGTCTTAGAGAGACGTAAATTAAACGACCACAGAAGATTAGGCAAGGAATTAGGCTTATTCTTCATCTCAGAATACGGTCCAGGCTTCCCATTCTTCTTACCAAAGGGAATGCTCTTAAAGAACGCTCTCTTAGATTATTGGAGAGAAAGACATTACGCACACGGATATGTGCAGGTTGAAACCCCAACAATGCTTTCACGTGAACTCTGGGAAACTTCAGGTCACTGGGATCACTATAAGGAAG
>JAKSVD010000154.1 GCA_024408305.1 Bacilli bacterium
TACCAAAAGAATTGTTCTCATGCTGCATCAAAGGCATCATGGTCAACCTCTCATACGTTCAGCAAACGACTCAGGACTCCGTTGTCCTCAAGAATGCGACCCTACCAATATCAAGATTAAGAAGAAAAGAATTCATCAATGATTTCTTCGCGTATTTCGGCGCTAAACAAGGAGCAAATTAATGACTATTCATCAGTTTATATCGATAGTGCACATCCCTCTATATTGGTCTATCACCCTGTTCTTTGCCTCTTTCTTATTCTCCTTAAGAGCAAAAAAGAAGAATAACTATATCCTAAGAGCAATAGGAGGGATATTTATCGTTAGCTTAATACAAAGCGGGGTCATCCTATTTTGCAACTGGTTCGAGAACCTATTCCTTTGTTCCCTTCCATTCACCAAGACGACATTCTCTTTGACCTTCTTTATATCAGAAGTCGTTCTATTGCTACTCTTCCTCTTATTCACATGCAGCATCAAGCTGAAAGAAGCGTTATTCTTCACGGTTGCATCATATTCCCTTGAACATTTTGCAAACGCCTTTAAGTCAATTGTGGTCTATGCAATAACAACAATTTCAGGAACCAATCTCAATAAAATAGTGAGCATCTTCGTCTTTGACCTCGCTTTAAAGCTCTTGATCATCTTCTTGGTCTATTTCTTTATATTAAAGAAGTACCTTGATAAATATAGGGTCAAAGAAATCGTCGATAACAAGGTTCTATCCATCTCTTTCATCAACCTTGCTATCTGCATGGTGTTATCCGTTTACAAGACTTATTCTCCAGAGGGGACAACAAACGGATTTACCACGAACGTAATCTGTTCTTGCTATGCAATATTTGGCTGCGCTTTATGTTTGTACCTCCAGTTTGCTTACTTCATCGAAATGAAATTAGCTAACGATAACAGGACGCTAGATATCCTCATCAAAGAGCAGAATAAGGGCAATGAAGTCGCAAAAGAGAACATCGATCTCATCAACATCAAATTCCATGACTTGAAGAAGCAGTTGAGAAGATTAGAGGAAACCGGCATTGCTGGTAACGAAGAGACCCTAAAGGAAATCCACAATACCCTATCGGTTTACGATTCATATGTGAGAACCGGAAATTCCGCGATTGACTCTGTCTTGATGACCAATTACCTATCTTGTTTGAAGAGCAAGGTTGATTTTACATATTTCGTTGATGGAGAAAGCATCAATTTCATGAAATCTGAAGATATCATCCCGCTTTTTGATAATTTGTTCGACAACGCAATGGATGCGGTAAACCAAGAAGAAGAGAAGAACAGGATCATCCATTTCGAAGTCTATAAAGAAAAAGAAATGCTTGTCATTCATATGAGAAACTATTCCTCAAGAAAACCGAAATTCCAGCATGGCATCCCTCAGACATCCAAGGATTCTAGATACCATGGCTACGGGATGAAGTCGATTGAGAGAATCGTCCAGAATTATAACGGCATCATGAATATCTCTTGGAAGGATTGTTCGTTCAACGTAAATATCCTTCTCCCGATTGTAAAAACGGTCGAATAAGTATCAAGTACAACAAGAAATGCGCTCCTTGGAGCGTTTTTTCTTTGTTTTGTCTTATTCTATTATTAGAATACTAATCGAGGATAAAACTATGAAATACAATAAATTCTTTGATCACACTTGTTTAAAGGCAGACGCAACATTAGAAGACATCAAGTCTTTATGCCTTGAGGCTAGAGCATTTGATTTCGCATCAGTTTGCGTTAATCCATTCTACGTCCCAGTCGCTAAAAGATATTTAAAGGGCTCTAATGTCATGACATGCACAGTCGTTGGATTCCCACTAGGACAGATGTCACCAGCTGCAAAAGCAATGGAAGCAAAAGATGCAGTTAATATGGGAGCAGATGAAGTTGATATGGTTATCAACGTCTCAATGGCTAAGGCTCATGACTACGAATTCATCAAACGTGAAATCGCAGCAGTCAAGGAAGCATGCGGATTAACAGTCACCTTAAAAGTTATCTTAGAGATCTGCTATCTCACCCCAGAAGAAATCAAAGGATGCTGTAAGGCAGCTAAAGCTGCAGGCGCAGATTTCGTTAAGACATCAACCGGATTCGGCAAGGGCGGCGCAACAGTTGAAGCTGTTGAAATCATGAGAAAGACAGTCGGTCCTGATATGGGAGTTAAGGCAGCAGGCGGAATCCGCGATAAGAAGACGTTCTTAGAGATGGTTAGAGCAGGCGCAACACGTATCGGATGTTCGTCATCAGTGGCTATCTATAAGGCTCTTAAGAACGACTAATCACTCATCTTATTTATATATAATATATAAGGCATAATTCATCATGTTTTATGCCTTTTTATTTTATTTACATAAATAGTTTGCAAAAAGGTCTCTAAGCAAATACAATATATCCCGCTGAAGCAGGAAGGAAGTGATAATCCATGGCAAGAATCAAAACTGTTATCCGCGAAGGTGAAAGCCTTGATGACGGACTTCGCAGATGGAAGCGCTCTGTCAACAAGAGTGGCGTACTTCTCGAATGCCGCAAGCGCGAATTCTTCTTAAAGACAGGTCTTAAGAGAAAACAGAAGTCAGAAATGGCTCGTCGCAAAAAGTGGTAAACCCTTCCCCTCGGTTAAAATCGAGGGGTTTTCTTTTGTTGAAAAAATAAATTGAAGAAAATACAAAAAAGAATTGATAGATTCTAAGAAATATCTATAATTCACTCGTTGTTTTTAAGGGGGTTAATATGAATATTAAGGTTACTCTATCGTCAAACAAGAAGACAAAACCATCAAAAGGAATAAACCTTGGCTTTGGAAAAATCTTCACAGACCACATGTTCACAATGAAATACACCGATGGTATCGGTTGGCATGATCCAGAGATTAAACCATACCAAACGATTAACCTAGATCCAGCATGTATGGTATTCCATTATGCCCAAGAAGTATTCGAAGGCCTTAAGGCGTATCGCGGAGAGGGCAATAAGACAATGCTCTTCAGGCCAGAGGCCAATGCAAAAAGAATGTACGACTCATGTAAGAGACTTTGCATTCCTCCAGTTGAAATAGAAGATTTCTGCCAGGCTGTTGAAGAATTGGTTAAAGTTGATGCTGATTGGATCCCGGAAGAGGATGGCTCGTCTCTATACATTCGCCCATTCATCATCGCAACCGACGAATTCTTAGGAGTTCATCCATCTAAGACTTATCTATTCGTCATAATTCTTTCTCCATCAGGTTCATATTATAAAAACGGTCTAGAGCCAGTTAATATCTGGATTGAAGATTCCTATGTTAGAGCAATTAGGGGTGGCATTGGCTTTGCCAAAACAGGCGGCAACTACGCTGCAAGCTTAATTGGACAGCAAAAAGCAGAAAAAGAAGGCTATGCTCAAGTATTATGGCTCGATGGCATCGAACATAAATATATTGAAGAAGTCGGCGCTATGAACATATTCTTCAAGATTAATGGCACATTAATAACCCCAGAGCTTAACGGATCTATTCTTCCAGGAATCACGCGAGACACAATCATTAAGCTTGCTAGATGCCTTGGTTACAGGGTGGAGGAGAGAAGAATCTCAGTCGAGGAGATTATTGGAGCCTGCAAAAGAGGCGAACTCGAAGAAATATTCGGAACAGGAACGGCCGCTGTCATATCACCTGTTGGAAAAATCAGATATAAAGAGGAGAACTTCATCATCAACAACCACGAAATCGGTGAGGTGTCACAGAAATTATTTGATCTCATTTCCGACATCCAACACGGAAGGGTGAAAGATGAGTGGGGATTCACTAAATCTATATAAACGCATAAGGGTCACTAAAAAGTGACTCTTTTTTATCAAAAATCAAAAGTTTTTAGGAAAAAATCGAAAAATCGCTCTAGTA
>JAKSVD010000155.1 GCA_024408305.1 Bacilli bacterium
TTTATTTGCCTCCTCAAGCATCTTCTGCTCCTGGTCATAGTGGATAAGAGCGTCGATGACTGATTCGAGTTCGCCTTCCATGATTCTATCTAACTGATTGACTGTGAATCCGATACGGTGGTCTGTAACTCTGTTTTGAGGATAGTTATAAGTTCTAATCTTTTCGCTTCTTTCACCAGTTCCAACTTTTAGCTTTCTTTCGTTGGATCTAGCCTCATCTTGCTGAGCCTGATAGAAATCGTGTACCTTAGCACGAATCATTCTCATACAAATTTCCTTATTCTGAAGCTGAGCCTTTTCTGTCTGGCATGAAACAACTAAACCTGTTGGAATGTGTGTAACACGAACGGCGGATTCGGTTTTGTTAACGTTCTGACCGCCTGCACCCTGTGAACGATATGTGTCAATCTTGAGGTCAGCTGGATTGATCTGAACATCAACTTCTTCTGCTTCTGGCATAACTAAGACTGTTGCGGTTGAAGTATGGATACGTCCACTTGCTTCTGTCTTAGGGACGCGCTGAACACGATGAGCTCCTGATTCGAATTTGAGCTTTGAATAAACGTTCTCACCCTTAACCATGAATGAAGCGTAAGAATATCCACCAGAGGATCCTTCAATTCCATCAATGAACTGAACCTTCCAGCCCATTTCTTCGGCATATCTGGTGTACATACGTAAAAGGTCGCCGGCAAAGATGTTTGCTTCATCACCTCCAACTGCTCCTCTAACTTCGACAATAATGTTCTTTGAATCGTTAGGGTCAACAGGAATGAGGTCGATTTTTAATGTTTCTTCAAGATTAGCCATTTCTGCTTCCATGGCTTTTCTTTCTTCTTTCAACATTTCAGCCATTTCATCATCCGAAACACTGATGAGCTCAATGGCATCCTTCAAATCTGATTCTAATTTAATATAACGAAGGTATTTCTGATATGCAGTATCTAATCCTGCTCTTTCTTTAGAAAGAGATGTTAATTTAGCGATATCGTTTGAGATTTCAGAAGATGCGAGCTCTGCATCAATTTCTTCACATCTTATTTTGGTGGCTTCAAGCCTTTTGCGCATACCTGCTTCCATAAAAAATCTACTAGGCGTGGCGATTATAACACACAAACATATTGATAGAGTATATTGATTCTCACTAGTGAGAAACAAAAAGTATCGTTATAATTGTTACAGCATATGTCATACAAAGCACTTTATTTAACTTATAGACCTCAGAGATTTGAAGAGGTCGCAGGCCAAAAAGCCATTGTAAGAACTCTCAAAAACGCAATCCTAAAAGATAAGATTGGACACGCATACTTGTTCGCGGGCCCAAGAGGCACAGGCAAAACGTCCATGGCGAGATTGTTTGCTAAGGCACTCGACTGTGAGCAGGGAATTGGATGCCAATGCAACGTGTGTTCCAACTGCGTTTCCATCACAGAGGGCACTCATCCTGACGTTGTTGAAATCGACGCAGCATCTAATAACGGTGTTGATCAGGTGCGTGAACTCATTGATAAAGTCAGATATGCACCACTCAAAGGCAAATACAAAGTCTATATCATCGACGAAGTTCATATGATGTCCACCGGTGCATTTAACGCATTACTTAAGACTCTTGAAGAACCACCAGAAAGAGTCCTATTCATCCTTTGCACCACCGAACCACATAAAGTTCTTCCAACCATTTTATCAAGATGTCAGAGATTTGATTTCTCCAGGATAAGCGATCTTGAAATGAGGGAAAAACTTATTGAAATCCTGAATAAAGAGGGCGCAATCTACGATGAAGCCGGCCTCCGTTCTGTTGTTTCATTAGCGGATGGCGGTATGCGTGATGCGTATTCCATTGTCGACCAAATTCTTGCCTATAGCGGAAATACAATCAAACAGGATGATGTATTAACAATCTATGGATTAACAAGCATGGATGAAAAGGTTTCTCTTTTGAGCGCCATAGCTACAGGCGATGTTAAGACTGTTGTCTCCAAGAGCGAAACATATCTTACTGCTGGAATTGATGTCAGACGTCTCATAAGAGAATTAATCGGAGTCCTTAAGGATTTATTGATATACGAAAAGACTTCGCTTCCTGACTTGCTTGAAGACATCGATCAGAATGAGGCAGAAGCACTTCAAAAAGTTATTGATTCAAGGCTTTGCAATAAGATGGTTTCTCAGCTCATTGACGCGCAAAACAATATCAAAAACATCAATGACGTACGTTCCTTGTTTGAATTAACATTGCTCCGCATGGCCTCATCGAACGATGATGCGATTGTTGAGGCTGCCCCTGTTGTTAAGCCAGCTCCTCAAAGAGCAACTGCTCCTATTCAGCCAACACCTGTTGAAAAAGCTCCAGCGCAGTTTGAAGCAACGCCTGAACCAACTAAACCTCAGCCTGCTCCAGCTCCTGTTGCACAGCCAGCTAAACCAGCGCTCGACACATCAAAGATTGCAGCACCTGCAATTGCTACTGAAGGTGATTTAAACCTAGTCGAAGAAGATGAATTGATTAAGGTTATGGTCTTAGCAGACAAAGCTGAGAGAACCGAACTCGTTAAAAACTGGGAGAAGTTCCAGGACCTTAAAGCGGATCCAAAAATCGGAAACCTTGCATCCCTTTTGGTTGAAGGACATCCATTCTGTCTTTGCAAGGAAGTGCTGATTCTTGCATATAACTTCACAAAGCTTAGAAATAAGGCAAATATTATTGCAAACCAGGGACCAATTCAGAATTTGGTTGCCTTGTTGCTTGGAAGGAAAGTCAAAGTCTACGCTATTGACCCAAACGAAAAGAACGCAATAATGAAAAAGTTCTTCAACCTTCAAACTATCGGCATGTTGCCAAGTAAAGTAGATATCCAATTAAACATTAATATACAGGAGTAATTATTATGAACCCAATGCAGCAAATGATGATGCAGGCACAGCGCATGCAGCGCGAACTTGCTAAAGCACACGCAGAATTAGACGCTAAAGTCTTCACAGTTAAGAAGGCTGGAATCGTTGAAATCGAAGTACAGGGAAATAGACAAATCGTCTCTATCAACATCGACGAAGCAGCACTTAACCCAGACGACAAGGATATGATCGAAGATACAATCCTTATGGCAATCAACGAGGCCATGGAAACAATCCAGGCCGCACACGATGAGGTTGATGAAAGAATCACAGGTCAGGCTAAGAGATAAATGAAAGATTTGCCTTCAATTGCAAAACTTACGAATTCCTTCTCTAAACTTCCAGGAGTTGGCGTCAAAAGCGCAGAACGTATGGCCTACGCTATTTTGAGCATGAATCCTGAGGATGTTGAAGAATTTATAGAAGCCCTAGATCAGGCATCACATAACATTCACAAATGTCCTAACTGCGGAGTTTATACGGAAGATGATATGTGTGAGATTTGCAGCGACGAAAATAGAGATCATACCGTTATTGCAGTTGTTGCTGAACCAAAGGATGTTTTGGCATAAGAAAAAATGAATTCATTTAACGGCATCTACCATGTTCTTGGTGGAGTTATCTCTATTTCAAAGGGAAAAGGCATTGAAACTCTCGCAATCGATCCACTGATTAAAAAGGTCGATAATGGCGAAATTAAGGAAGTCATTCTTGCAACAAGCGCGACGATTGACGGTGAAACAACCGCTGTTTTCATCGCTAAATTGCTCGAAGGACGTGACGTTGAGGTCACAAGATTAGGATACGGATTACCAATGGGCGCATCGCTTGATTATGCAGATTCGCTTACACTTGCAAAGGCATTCGAGTCCAGAAAGAAGATCTAATATGTTTATTACATTTGAAGGCGGAGAAGGATCAGGAAAATCCACCGCTATTAAACGAATTGTCAGCGCACTCGAAGAAATGGGATACGAGGTTGTCTTA
>JAKSVD010000156.1 GCA_024408305.1 Bacilli bacterium
ACGGCAATGATGAGGCATACATAACAATGCTGAATCCCAAGAACGCCATGATGACGAAAATTATAATGACGACGGCGATAACAGGGATAAGCATGATCGACAATACATCCAGAGCCGCACCCGCTACCAACAAGAAGAATGCAATGAATAAGATTGCGATGGTTGGGAGCAAATCCACCAACTTGGTGACGAACAAGAATTTGGTTGGGTCTTCTTCTCCTGCCTTGCCGTATATCACCCCGAAAATGAGCTTAATGAGCGAGAAGGTGAGGACAACGATGAGTGAAATGAGGAATAGGTAACTCGTAAACAGAGTTTCGACCTCAATATCAACATTCTCGTTTACCGCATTTACGATTGCTAAAATGGTGATGACGATAAGGGATACAGATGCTATCGAAAGAGCCGCTGTTGCTATGATCGAGCCTACCTTAAAGACGAGAGGACTCATATGTCTCTTGGTCTTCCACTTCTCGACTTTCTTGAGTTTTCTCTCCTTGTTTTTTGCCAAGATATCAGGACGCTGGTTTCTTTCGTGCCTATATAAGATAATTCCCGCCAACACATCCAATATGAAGATGAACGACATAATCAACGAGACGATTGCCCAAGGAGTCGCCTTAAGCGTCTTTTTGGCATAGCTTTTTATAAAATAAACTACATTAGGCAAAGACGATCTAAGCATTATGGATGCAGTAGCGATAACCGATAAAGGAATCATAAGCAAAATAAGCAACACTTCTCTCTCAGATACATCAAAGGATAGGAGGGATAAGGCGAAGAAATTGATGACAAAGAACGGCATAGAGACGATTTTGACAATCATGTTATGCTTCGCCATCGACTCTTTAGCGGTTATTCCATGGATGAATCCCATCACATATAAAACAAGTTGAACAACGAGCACGATACTATAAAACACCACGCCATAGACACGCGTTGGATTCATCATCGCAACCGCTTCTGGGTTTTCAGAATACTGAACCGCTCCATTGGTAAGTAAAACGGCAGCCACGTACGATAGAGCTACTAAAATCCAATCTAACGTCTTGTAGAAACGTAATTTTTTCATAATAATTCGAAACGGCTAACTGGGACCAATATACACGAATTAATATTCATTCACAACATAATTGTGTTTTTTAGAAAACACCCAATATATGGGTTATCGAAGCAAGAGGAAAGGTATCCCCTCTTCTGCTTTCGTCAAGGAATCTTGGGTTTTTCAATAGATAAACGAGGGAAGGTGGCCAATCGACTTAACTTTGCGCAAAAAGAAAAGGGCTGAGTTAAATCAGCCCTATGCGTTAACACTAAGCAACAGGAGTCAACTTGAAGAAGTCTAATGTTGGAGCGACTGTTATAGCTTTGATAGAGATTGTGTTCTTTCCGCTAACAACGTTCACTTCGCCTAGAGCAATTTCTGTTAACTTAGTTACAGACGATTCAATTGTGCCAGTTAGATTTAACTTAGTGCCGTTAAACTTAAATTCAACGCCATTTTCCAAATCAACTTCGGAGTATGAATAGGCACTTTCCGGCGTTCCGGCTCTTGCGACCATCGATAACATCATTTTGCCAGCAGCGGTAGTTTCAAATTCTATTGTTAATGTTGCGTCGGCTGGCCAAACTCCAGTGATCGCACCACTTGCTGCCGTATTGGCGGATGGTGTTCTAAATGCGATTTCGCCGCCTGATGCGACTCCCGTTTCTGCTTCGACTCTAATCTCTCCGGCAACTTGTTTTTCCTTAACTGTAATTGCCACTCTAGTTGAGATCATGCCCTCTTTCATGACGGTAACTGTCGCTGTGCCTTTTGCAACGCCTGTAACGACACCGGTGTCTGATACTGTTGCTACTGCGGTGTTGCTGCAGATATATGAGCAGCCCTCTGTTTTCGCTTTAATTTGAACCTGTCCTTCTGTTTCAACTTCCAGGGTAGCACTCTCAACCTCGATTGTTGCCTTCTCCGGAGCTTTGTTAACCGTGATTGACACCGAATTAGAAGCATAGATGACTAAGTCATCCAAATATGGAGCGGAGCCTAGGAATTCGATTGCGAGTTTATTTACGCCCTTCTTAACGTCGACCTCGCCTAAAGACACTTCCTGGAATACGTAATTACCAGCGTTGTCTCCAGGGCTATAAGATTTTCCTGCCATCGAGATTTCTTTGTCGTTGAATACTGCTTTTTCAACGGTTCCCAAATCCTCGAATGCAGAATAGTTGCCCATTGTAAGGACGAGCTCTGCTTTGGTTGCTTCGCTTGATGTGAATGTTAAGGTTTCCTTATCGCCTGCATCGAAGTACGCAACGCAAGTTCCGTCTGACGCAGATTCCTTACTATAGATAGGCGTTGCGCCCGGTCCCCTCTCGGATCCCATGCTTGAAGTTGACCACCAGCCGTTAGCTGAATAATGATCTGCGTCTTCCCAATGAAGAGTTGCCGTTGGCGCTGGTCTTGTAACCTTGATCGCGATTGTTCCGTTGGCGAAACCCTGTTTTGAAGCCGTGATTGTGACATCGCCCGCTTTTAGTGCTGTAACTAAACCGGATGTGGAAACTGTGGCAACGCTCAAATCGCTACTTGTCCAGGCAACTCCCTCTATGCTTGCAGTTAATTGTATTGTTCCACCAATAACGACGCTGTTTTGATTATTGGCTGCTGTAACAACGATCTTTTCTTCTTTTACTGTGATAGACAGTGTTCCATCCTGATATCCGTCTTTATGAGCGGTTACAGTTGTCTTGCCCGCTCCAAGAGCCTTGACTAAGCCGTTTTGGTCGATGCTGATAATACCTTCGTCTTTGATAGACCATGATACGCCTTCAACTGATGCAGTTAATTGGAGGCTATCGCCAATCGTGATGCTTGTTTTACCTCCTTCTGCAGTAATCTTGATTTTCTCTTCTACAGTCTGGCTTGAATCCGGACCCTGAGAAGTTTCTGTAGAACCGCCACACGAAACCAGTCCGCTTAGAATGGACAAAGAAACTACAGCAAACGGAATTAAAAAGATTTTCTTTTTCATACTTCCCCCTTTATAAGTGATGAAAAATCTCATTAGTTTTTGCTTATGAAATATTTGTGCTTTTATATTGCAATCATTATATAAAAATCACAACAAAAAAATATTAAATATTCAATTCTTTGCGGTTTTTTACTACAAATGTACAGTTTTTCATTATTTGTAATTCTAGTATAAGAGCATAGAAAAAGACGGCCCTGATAGAACGGTCTAATTTGCTTGAAGATTGTAGTAGGACAAGGCCAACGTCCCCGAAAAAGACATTATAGATGTCCCTCGGTCGGTGACATTTGCGCAAGTTCCAATATTAATAGGCGAAAGATCTAGATGAATAGGCATCTGCACAAATTGTGTCACATATTGCGCAGATAATGATAACTGAAACTAAAAATTAGATTGCGTATTTATAATGGTTGCATGTCTTTATTAAATGCACTTAGCTTATTGGGGGGCTTGTAACCCGTTGATTGTACAAACCAACACGCCTCAAAACACAACGTTTATTGGATATTACGTTGAAACCACACCAATAAATACCGAAATGTAGATCAGAATTGACGAGGAAGAAAATGTGTTGTTCGTGGCAGATGCCGCAGGACGAAAAATACTAGTAAACTATGATCAAAACGGTGCGCCTATTTTGTTTTATTAAGCGACGCCTGAATTGGGTAGGAATTAAAAACAATTTGCTGATTCATTCTACTGCTATCTAATCTCACGGGTGGAACGATCTCAGCAACCGAAACGTCGAATGATTGATTTCTCAGATGAGATAATAAAATCGGAAAATGGAAAACTCTGGCTATTGAAATTAGCATATGATTCAGGCCAGAAAAACA
>JAKSVD010000157.1 GCA_024408305.1 Bacilli bacterium
ATTGTCTTTCCTTGGGTAAGCGTGGTGTACTGGTCAAGATAACCTACTTTAGAACGCTTTGCCCATTCAATGGTGCCCTCATCTGGAATCAATTGCTTGAGGATAATTTTAAGAAAAGTTGATTTACCTTCTCCATTAGGGCCAATCAATCCAATGTGTTCACCCTCATTCAATGCAAAAGATACGTTCTTGAGGATTGTTCTTCCTCCGAAACTATGGGATACGTTTTTAACTGTTAGGATGGACATTTTGAGCTCCTTTCATATGTGTTTGCTTATATAAAAAATTCAGTTCTTGAGCAAAATCGGTAAAATACCTGTAGTTATAATCGATCGTTTGCCATTCGGAACGGATCGATTTCCTTGGATATGAGATTTAGCATTTCTCATATGCTTATTCTTCGCTTTCATGTATTTTTTTGAGGCAAACATAACTTATACTCCCTTTCTATAAACTTTTGATATCTTTCTGCTATAACATCGTAGTCACGCTCGTCAAGGTCGCATACGTCATTGCTGATTTTCACAATTTGTATCGACGAAATCGGAATGAGATAGCAATCGACCTTATCCGGAGCAAAACCAATTACATCATTATATTTATCGGGCGATACTTCTATTGCAACCGGAACGATTACGTATTCCTGATTAAGGCTCATAAATTTTGTTATCTTCTTTTTTTGTATTGCCTTGCGTATCTTTTCGACATTTGAATAATTAAGCAACAATTCTCTCTGGCTATCATTTTTAGAACAATATTCGTAGACTATCGACCTAACGTAGGTTGCAAAGTCAGTGTCGTATTTTTCGAGCACTTCAAAAAAGACATATTCCAATGATCGTTTAAATTCCTTACTCATCCTATAGGCAACATTGAAATATGTGTCATCCGAAATATAACTAAAATTGTTTAGGTATGTGTTGAAGATGCTTCTTTCGATTATTTTCACAATCTTTTCGTTGCCTTCATTTTCAGATAGCAATTGTTCGTGGAGCTTATCACGGTATTTCGTCATCTCGCAAATCAATTTGTTCAATATGTAGCAAATATTAGGTTTCCCATTCTTTTCAAATCCGAACCTCCCGCAATCGTCCTCTAGAATTTCAAGAGCAGAGCAAGCGAGCCTTATATTTGTAGAACCACCATGTAATAAATTTGAATCCAACATATGTAAATTATACATTTTGTATTTCAAAAAATACATAATGCTATTTATATTAAATTACTTTGTAATTCGTAATGTATTTCATTTTTCATTGAATCATCAATATTTCCATAATCAAAAACAACAAGAATAATTAGTTTGAAAGGAGGTGAAGATATGAAATTATGGAATATAATATTTAGAGGATACAGGCCAACCAAATCAAGAAATTGCACCATCCCCATAACGCCATACAGAGACGGTCATTATAGAATTACCAAACACGCTGTTGCTCGCATGTCGAATAGAAAGATATCTCGTGGCGAGCTTCACACCAACCTTCATAGCAAGGCTATAAAGAGTAAGGTAAAATTCGATAATAACGGAAGGCCTTCCATTAAAAGAATTACGTCTAACCTTATTGTCTCAAGCATAAATCCAAGAAGCAGGAATGTCACAAGCGTATGGAGGATTAATGAGACCAGATTCAAGAAAATTCAAAACGCAAAAAGGAGGAACAAATCACATGGAAAATAAATTTTGTCTATCACAGAGATCTGTTGACTTCATAAAAGATTACGCTCTTATAGACCTAAAAATCTCTACCCCAATTGACCAAGAAGCATTTGAACAAATATTTGATTATGCAATAGATTGCGAACTAAATTCCGTGGATGAAAACGGAGACGACAAGAAGGGTTACGATATGGAATCTAGAGACGGAGAAGCCGACGCATTTATCACAGAACTCTCTTTGCACAGTGACGATTATGTTGATTTATTAGATTTAAATTCTAAATTAACAAACAGCTAAGCAAAAAGGCGACAATCAAAAAACCTCACTGCAAACACGGTGAGGTTTTCTAATGCTTTTAGAATTTATTTGAAGTTTCTTGTCTTGTTTTTTTCTAAGACGTCGTGAGCTCCGCCCTCAACGATTGATGTTTCAGAGACAAGTGTGATAACTGCCTTCTCCTGGAGTTCCTTGATTGAGAGAGCGCCGCAGTTGCACATGGTTGATTTAACCTTGTACATGGACATAGCAACGTTATCTTTAAGAGGTCCTGCATATGGAACGTATGAGTCAACGCCTTCTTCGAATGTAAGCTTGTTAGCCTCACCGTTATCGTATCTCTGCCAGTTTCTAGCTCTTGCTGAGCCTTCACCCCAGTATTCCTTATAATACGTGCCGTTGATCATGATCTTGTTTGTTGGGGATTCTTCGAATCTTGCGAAGTATCTGCCCAACATAACGAAGTCTGAACCCATAGCTAACGCTAAGGTGATGTGGTGATCGTGGACAATGCCGCCGTCTGATGCGATTGGAACATAGATGCCTGTTTCTGCATAGTATTCGTCTCTTGCAGCTGCAACTTCTAAGACAGATGTTGCCTGGCCACGTCCGATACCCTTTGTTTCACGGGTAATGCAGATGGAACCACCGCCGATACCGACTTTGATGAAGTCAGCACCACAATCTGCTAAGAAACGGAAGCCTTCTCTTGAGACAACGTTTCCAGCGCCAATTGGAGTGTTTGGATAGTTTTCTTTGACCCACTTGAGAGCCATTTCCTGCCATGCGGAATAGCCTTCTGATGAATCGATGCAAAGGACGTCTACTCCCGCTTCAATTAAAGCTGGGACTCTATCCTTATAGTCTCTTGTATTGATGCCTGCTCCAACGATATATCTCTTGCCTTCGTCTAAGAGTTCGTTTGGATAGAGCTTGTGATTCTCGTAGTCTTTTCTGAAGACTAAGTATCTTAATCTATTATCTTCATCGATAATTGGGAGCTGATTTAACTTGTTGTCCCAAATGACATTGTTGCAGTGCTTTAATGAATCATTAACGTGCCCAACGATAAGCTTTGAGAAAGGTGTCATGAAATCTGCGACTTTTGTGTTTGGATCCATTTTTGATGGACGATAGTCTCTTGATGTGACGATACCAACGAGGACACCATTCTTTGTACCATCGTCTGTAACTGCGAATGTTGAGTGACCATTCTTAGCCTTGATCTTTAAAAGATCTGCAAGTGTTGCGTCTGGCTTGATGTTTGAGTCGCTCTCAACGAAGCCTGCCTTGTAGTTCTTAACGGTTCTGACCATCTCAGCTTCTGATTCAATTGACTGGTTACCATAGATGAATGAGACTCCACCTTCTCTTGCAAGTGCAACAGCAAGCTCAGTTCCTGAGACTGACTGCATAATCGCAGAAATCATAGGGATGTTCATCTTGATCTTTGGTTCTTCGCCTTTTTTGAATCTGACGAGAGGTGTAGATAAGTCGACGTTTGATGGGATTGCCCTGTCATCTGAATAACCTGGGATAAGAAGGTATTCGTTAAAAGTGTGTGAAGGTTCGTTGATAATTTTTGCCATAATTTCTCTTCCTTTTTCATAGAGTAAAGTAGATATCAACATATTCAAAGAAAAAAGCGGATACATTTTCAAAAATAATTAGTGAAAGTATTTCTCATTGTGGTAATAAGAACTGCTCTTTTCCTCAAGATTAGGGCTCTATTAAATTTTACTTGGTTTGATTTTTTTGAATACCAAGTTATTTAACAAAAAACTGAACCGGCTACAAGCTCACGATCGTCAGGTTGGAATGCATGAACAATCACCTCAAGACAGTCGTAAAAAAGCCCATGGATACAGGAATTTCTCCAGATTCAGGAGAAGATGCCTGCTCATTTTGCGCAACAGAAAAG
>JAKSVD010000158.1 GCA_024408305.1 Bacilli bacterium
AGGATCAACGCCTGGAGTTAACTTGGATTGGAATGATGCCATATCTTGGTCTTTTAAGGCCAGCAACTTAGATTTAATGTTCATAATCTCATAATCCACCGCTTTTAAGTTAAATGCCACAAAAAGCGTTTTGAAAGATAGGAAATATCCTTTTTTAATGCGCAAAAAAGCGTGCCAAAAGGTTGACAGCTTTTCGCTATATTCTCGACATTAAGTTTTAACTTAGATTAGACAGCTCTAGTTGGAGACTGAATCTGTTTTCCGATGTTGAGTGTGCGTCTGAAATCAGGTGCATTAACATCGTGTGACCAATACTCATCCAAAGCAACGATCTTGTCGTCTTTGATTGTCATGAAGCTGACAACATGAGATGAGCTTGTTTTCTCGACTGGGAAAACCTGGGCAGCGACTGTGACCTTATCACCATCGACATCGATTCTCTCGATATGTCCTTCATAGATGCCAGAGTATTCACATGTAGCTTCGATGTACTCGTCTACTGTGAATTCCTCATCTGTGCAGTGCCAACGGATGACCGCATCATCTGCGAAGAAGGTTTTGAGCATAGCTCTGTCCTGTTTGAATACGTATTTCCAGAAATCTCTAATGTCCATAAAAATACTCCTTTATGCCGGTATTCTATCACTGTGCAACGCAAAGTGATAGCACTTTATGAAAATTGTTTAAAAATACTTTTTTTATCCATCTTGTCAACAGCGAAAAAATTAAACGCATCCGTTTCTTAGGTTTTTGAAATCCCGTGTTTTATAAATAAAAAAGACCCGGTTCCAACCAGGTCCTAATCGCATAAATTAAATCTTGTATTCTTCTAGGTTTATAACCCTCGTTGCGACTCCCCTATAGAAATCTTCTTCGTGCGAAACGAGTATAACTGTGCCGGGATAAGACTCAATCGCTTCTTTCAAAGCTTCTTTTGCGAGAACATCCAAATGGTTTGTCGGCTCATCAAGAATCAGTACATTAGATTTCTGAATCGTCAGTTTGCAAAGTCTGACTTTCGCATTCTCGCCGCCGGATAAAGCGATCATATAAGAGTCAATGTTGTCCTTTGTAAGACCACAAGCCGCTAAGGATCCCATTACTTGTCCGATATTAAGCGACGGAAATTCGTCGTAAATCTCATTGAACGCCGTTTTATCTTTGCACTCCTCTTCTTGCTGGAAGAATCCGATTTCAACATTAGAACCGGATACGACTTCACCCGATATTGGCTTTATTAAGCCGGTGATTGATTTGAGAAGCGTTGTCTTTCCTATGCCGTTCACGCCTTTGATTGCTATTTTTTCTCCTCTAGTTATTTCAAGGTTGATTGGTCGAGTCAAAGGAAATTCGTATCCGATGACTAAATCACAGCACTTAAAGACGGTTTTGGACGTGTTGACATTATCCATCTTGAAGACAAAATTCGGTTTGATCTTCTCGCTAGACTTTTCTATGACTTCCATTCTGTCGAGTCTCTTCTGCAGCGAGCTCGCAAGCCCACGCGTAGCTACACGCGCTTTGTTGCGGGCAATCGTGTCCTCCATACGCGCTATCTCGCGCTGCTGCGCATTATAGGCATCTTCTGCTTGGCGTTTTTTAATCTCGGAATTCTTTAAATAAAACTCGTAACCGCCTTTGTATCTATTCATCGTCGCATCCTCAAGGTGATAGACAACGTTGATGACATCTTTGATGAAAGACTCATCGTGAGAGATGAGAATAAAGGCATTGCCGAATTCTTGAAGATAAGTCTTTAGCCATCTCACTTGATATTCATCAAGGAAGTTTGTAGGCTCATCAAGAACTAAGATATTAGGGTTTTGAAGAAGCAACTTGGCTAAAAGAACCTTGGAACGCTGTCCGCCTGACAAGGCTGTAACATCTTTATCTAAGCCGAAATCAGTCACGCCAAGGCCTCTTGCGACTTCTTCGATTTTCACATCGATCAAATAGAAGCCAGAATGCTCGAGGTAAGATGATATTTCGCCCGCATCCGCCATGATTCTATCAAGCTCATCACCTTCAACTTCACCCATTTTCATGTAGTCGTCATTCATCTCCTGCTCAAGCGCGTACATGTCTTCGAACGCTTCCTGGAGAACTTCTCTGATGGTCTTTCCTGCTGTCAAAGTCGTGTATTGGTCTAAGTAACCAACTTTCGAACGCTTTGCCCATTCAATTGTCCCTTCATCAGGAGTCAATTGTTTAAGAATAATCTTAAGAAATGTTGATTTGCCCTCACCGTTAGGACCGATTAAGCCAATATGTTCACCCTCGTTTAATGCGAAAGAAACGTTCTTAAGAATTGTTCTACCGCCAAAACTATGGGAAACATTTTTAACTGTTAAAATTGACATAAGGACTCCTCAACTAGATTTCTTAGAAATCACGGCGTATATATTACTGGATTTAGCATTGATTGCTAACAAAAAAGAGCCAAGGCCCTATTTTTGCTTTGTTTGCAGTAATTTATAGATTTCCTCAGTTGCGAGTCTTAACTTTGCAACAACATCCTTTTCTTCAGGGACAATATAATGCCTGATTTCTTGCGTTCCAATAGAAACGATATCGCCAACTTCATACCAGTAGAAATCTGAATATAGCGAATAGCACGCTAAAGACTTTTGCTCATGAACCGTGTTACCTTTATCGTCTTTCAAAACAAATCCATTTATGTCGTGATAAAGACTGCCCTTGCCTAACTTATAGACGGCCTTGTGATCGATTGTCGCGTATACACACCTATGCACTGATGTCGCGTACTTACCCGAGAAACCTCTTCTCTAACGCATTCTCTCTCCCATCTAAACCAATCAGGAATATGATTGAAAAATGTGTTTCCATTGACATTCTCTAGATATCCATATTCAGTTAATTCATACTCTTCATTGCAATGAGTGCAGACTAAAGAGGTCCCCTCTCCAATCATCTTGTATTCAACGCCGCAATGAGGACACTTATAAAGAACTCTATGCAGATAAACTGCACGGAATGGCTCATCCACAATTATCCCGTTATTCTGCTGCTCTTTAAAATTGTCGAATTCGAATTGTTTGTTTATGATAGAGGCTATTTCTTCCTTTGGAAGTGATAATTGCTCATTTGTTATAATGCAGGATATCTCACAACTCACTTTTACATCTCGAACCTGCAGATTGTTGTAAAGAGGATCCCTTAAGAAAGCACCGTGAGTTCTAACCATGAGAACAGGTACTTTAAGATATTTGATTAACCCTGGTATGCTATCGGGCAACGGTGTATCTGTACCATCAAAAGAATATGATGCTTCCGGGAACAAAACTACTGAGCTTTTCAATTTTTGAATGACGTGTTTCATATCAAGAATTAGAGGCACATCATTCTGGAATTTCAAAGCGGGGAAACAACCGAGTTTTCTAAGTAGCCAATCTTTCCCGATAAATGCATCGTCGGTTGTAACGATGTTGAATTTTCTATTCTTAAAGATGCTGAAAAGGATTTCCAAATCAATGAAGCTAGAATGATTCATAAGGATCAGACATGGTTGATTTATTGGTATGTCTTGTCCACTTGTCCAAACGTATTTGAATTCAGCCTTTTTTGAAATCCCTTTTTGATATCAGATTTATCAAGCCCTTTAATAGTTTGCTCTGCTTTTTTGGAGCTATTTTCTCTCTCTTTTTCGGCTTAATAGCATTAAAGGATGAATCTTTAATTTTAATTTTCATGAACATATCCTAGTCTCATGTCTAATATCTCGGCAAATGAGTTCTTGAGAAATATAGTCGGCAATCATG
>JAKSVD010000159.1 GCA_024408305.1 Bacilli bacterium
CGCGATTAAAGCAATAGGGAAAAGCACCCAATTTGTGTTAAATGCAATAACCAACGCAGCTGTTATTTTTAAAGCGACAAGAATTAAATTTGAAATAATTCCATATACCGCGGCAAGCACGCCATATTTCTTTCTAACAGACGGATCAGAGGTGTTTTGATAATCCTTTATGAATAATTTTTTAAGAAGCGTAACCATTTTCTACGTTAATTAGTTTAATACAAACTAACGAATATACAAATATATACATCTAGTAATGAAAACAAGATAACCTTGACAAGAAAACTAGAAACATTACTATATAAGTATGAGCCCACTTAAAACCGAACTTCCAAAATACACTCTCGGACAAGAATTATCTAACTCCATAACTCATGGTGTTGGAGCGCTTCTCGCCTTGATTTTCGGTCCGTTTTTACTTGTTAAAGCGGCTTTGACTAAGAATCCGCTTGCGATAGTGGCTGTTTCTATCTTTATCGCATCGATTATTGTTACTTACACCATATCTTGCACATATCACGCTTTAGCAAGAAATAATGGGAAACGTGTATTGCGAGTCTTAGATCACGACATGATTTACACCCTCATCGCAGGCACTTATGCTCCATATTGTTTAGTAGGCATAGCAAAAGGCAACATTGCTTTAGGCTGGATTATTTATGGCCTTTGTGTTGTTCTTGGGATTATAGGAATCGTTCTTAATTCTGTTAACCTCAAAAAATTCAAAGTTTTCTGCATGATCGACTATATCTGCATGGGCTGGATAATCATCTTTTCGTTTTTCCCTCTTATCAATTCAATAGGGTGGTTTCCAGCTTCGTTTATTCTTTTGATGGGCGGCATCTCATATACTGTTGGTGCCGTTCTTTATGCTATAGGCAGCCGTCACAATCAATGGTTCCATTTAGTTTTCCATTGCTTCTGCTTGCTTGGGACAATCTTGATGTTTGTGTCCATTTATTTCTTTGTTATTTAATAACAATTCACAAATCTATATAATTCTTTGTGCCGAGAGGAAGAAGAATGAGTAGAAGAAAAGAATCCGGAGTTTTATTAGAAAATAGAAGAGCTCATTTCGAGTATTTTTTAAGCGACTTCATGACAGCAGGTCTTGTCCTCACCGGAACAGAGATTAAATCACTAAGACAAAGAAACGCCACAATCAGCGAAGCGTTCATTATGATCCAACACGGCGAAGTGTATGTCACGAACATGCACATAGCACCATATAAGGAAGGCAACATTTTTAATGTTGACCATCTCCGTGACAGAAAACTTCTTTTGACGAAGCGAGAAATCAAAAAACTTGCCGAGCATATCAAATTAGATGGCCATACCTGCGTACCAACAAAGGTCTTCTTACATCATGGCTATGCCAAGATGGAGATAGCTATAGCTAAAGGTAAGCAGCTCCACGACAAGCGTCAGTCGATCAAAGAAAAAGATCTTAGACGTGAATTTGATAAGAACGCCAAAACATCAAGAGACTTTGAGGAATAGTATGAATTACGAACAAGTGTTGGAATACATGAACGAGAGAGACATGACGATGTCTCGTTATGAAAGAATCGATTGGGATCTTTTTGTTCGCAAGATGAAAGTAAGCCTCGACGTTCCTTTCATTCATATCACTGGCTCAAACGGAAAAGGCTCAACTGCTAAATACATCTCTGAGATTTATATGGCTGCAGGTTACAAGGTCGGAGTATTCAGCAAACCATACCTCAAAAAGCCAAACGAGATGATTTCTATAAACGGCGAATTGATAAAAGATGAGGATTTTGCAAGGGTTTTTTCGAAAAAAGAACGCGAATATGCAAAATTTGACCTCTCATCATTCGAAATCCAAACATATATTGCATTCGAGTATTTCAATGAACAAAAGCCTGATATCGCGATCATTGAATGTGGTATGGGAGGCGAAACCGATAGCACAAATCTCGCCGATGGAAGACCTGTTCTTTCTATCATTACAACCGTATCGCTTGAACACACAGCATTCTTAGGAAGAAGTAGAAGTGAGATTGCTCGCAACAAAGCGGGTATCGTCAAGTACCGCTGCCCAGTCCTTATGGGATACACAGATGATCAGATATATGACGTTGTTCGTGAAATCGCCGAAAAGAGAGAATCGTTATTCTACAAAGTAGATGACTTCCATAATGCCAAACTCGAAGATAATTACGTATTTGATTACCACCCATATTCAGAATTAAAGCTTTCCAACAGAGCAACTTATCAATTGAGAAACGCGTCATTAGCAATTGAAGCCGTGAGACTCTTAAATGATAAGTTCCCAGTAACGGAAGAACATATCCGCGCAGGTCTTCAGTCTGAATTACTTCCATGTAGATTAGAAAGGCACGGAAACGTAATCATTGATGGGGCGCACAACCCTGAAGCGGTTAACGAAATGATGAATTCCATAGTTAACTTGTCTGGAGAGAAGCCAATTCATGTTGTGTTTGCTTCATTAAGGGACAAGAACATTGCGGTTGAATTACCGCGTATCGCCCGCGATGTTGCAGACATCACATTAACAACATTTGAAAACAAGAGAGCCCGCGATGAGATGGATTACTTCCTCTATGCCGGTGACCATACATACAACGAAGACTATAAAGAAGCGATTAAGAATCTTATGTCAGAACATCCTAATGACATAATTCTTATCACCGGAAGTCTTGCCTTCGCTGCAGTGGCCAGGGAATTTGTAATTGAGGAGTTAGGTTTATGAAAAACATGTTCACAGTAAAAGGAATCACAACAACAGCGATTCTTTTGGCTTTAGCCACAATATCAACCATCGTATTCAAACTTGTCCCAATGGGAAGTTTAGGTTTGCTTCGTTTTTCTTTGACACCAGCAATCATCATCTTCGCTTCTCTTGTTCTTGGACCAATTAGCGGTGCAATTGTTGGAGCCGGTAGCGACTTAATTCCTGCAATCATCGCTCCAACAGGAACCATCCTTCCTTTAATTACCTTGGTTTATACAGTTCTTGGCGTTGTCCCATGGGCTTTAGAATTCCTTACCAGACACCTTAGAAAATCATTAAAGAAACCATACGTTCTCTACATTTCTATGGCGCTTATCATGGTTGGAGTTATGATCCCAATGTTCTTAACGCAGTTCTTTGAAGACAAATTTGGAGAGTCTGCAAATATTGGTCGCGGACTTGCTGTCGGAATCATCGTTGTCGTTTCCATCATGTGCTGCATCGCAGTTACAATGGCTAACAAGAGATATGAACAAGATTTATTAGAGAAATCGTCAATCCCATCTCCTAATGAAGTCGCCATCATCGCGCTTGTATGTGAGCTCGTCATTATGTGCATGGGGAAAGGTCTTGTATTCACAATAATGTACTCCATCGATTATGAAATTTCTTTTTACACAATATTCCTTGGTTTACCAGTTAACTTGACTTTATCAACCGTCGCAACATATTGGATGCTTGCTTTCGAGAATAAATATCTCCATCTTCGTGAGGTTAAAGAATAATGTCTGAAGAATTAGAAAAGAAAAACGAAGAGCTTCAAGAGACTTCTGCCTTTGAACCTGTTGAAGAAGGCTTTGACCCAAAAAAAGAAAAAAGAGCAAAGATTGGCTGGTTAATTTTCTTCGCAGTCATCATTGTTTTGATGGTTGTTTGCATCGTTGCGATCAACCTTATTCCTGCTGACTAATTCTTACCACTTTCAACACTACTTACTTTTTGCCTTGAAATTTCTTCTAATCCAATTACACCAGCCTCGCCCTAACTCCT